>CAXTQE010000001.1:0-13862 GCA_964246225.1 uncultured Acidobacteriaceae bacterium
GTTCAGAAGCGCCTCCATCGTCTTTCTCCTCGACGCCCTCGACACCCCTCTCTCCGCCCAGGCCTACGTCCGCGACCAGCTGCTCGCCTACGTCAGCACCATGCAGCCCGGCACCGAGGTCGCCGTCTTCCAGCTCGACACCCAGCTGCGCCTCATCCAGGGCTTCACCTCCGATCCCGCCGTCCTGCGCACCGCCATCCGCGATCGCGACAAGCCGCTTCAAACAGCCATCCCCGCCGGCCCCGGCTACACCCCTCAGGCCCTGCGCATGGATGTCCTCAACGCCGCCATGCAGTCCCTCGGCAGCTATCTCGGCAGCCGCCCTGGCCGCAAAAACCTCATCTGGTTCACCGCCCACATCCCGCGTTACGCCTACGACGACGGCACCGCCATCGGAGGCGCCCTGCACGACTCCGAAAGCTTCCTCTTCGACTACACCCAAGCCACCGACGCCCTCGTCCTCGGCCAGGTCTCGGTCTACCCCGTCGACTCCCGCGGCCTCGAGACCGATCCCGCCTTCAGCGCCAGCGAGCGCCGCGGCCCCTCCCCCAACAGCGCCGGCCGTTTCAGCACCCGTCAGTTCCTCGATCACACCGACCTCGATGCCGTCGCCGAAGCCACCGGAGGCAAAGCCTTCTACAACACCAACGGCATCCGCCAGATCGTCTCCGAGATCGTCGACACCGGCTCCAACTTCTACACGCTCTCCTTCTCGCCGGAGAACAAGCAGTGGGATGGCCGCTACCGCACCCTCAAAGT
Source organism: uncultured Acidobacteriaceae bacterium (assembly GCA_964246225.1). Lineage (GTDB taxonomy): Bacteria > Acidobacteriota > Terriglobia > Terriglobales > Acidobacteriaceae > Edaphobacter. Next base: position 760 of record CAXTQE010000001.1, read on the forward strand.
AAAGGTAGACCCCGGCCCCGCCCCCGAGTCCCTGCAGCTTGCCTACCGTCGCGGCTACTTCGCCGTCCGCGACGCGCCCTCGCTCACCCGGCAGGCACAATCTCCAGCCCGTCCGCAGCCTGACCCCGCCGGCCGCGTCCAGCTCACGCACTCCTCGCATCCCGACCAGGAGGCGTTCGCCCGCGTCATGCAGCTCGGCGCGGTCGATCCCGCCCAGATCCTCTTTGAGGCGCACGTCGACGAAAGCACCGCCATCACCAAGCATTCCAAAGACCAACCGCAGCCCAACGACGTCTTTCTCGCACCAAAGTACCGCGACCGGCCCTTCCGCACGTTGAACGTGACCTACCACATCGCCGGCAACCAGATCCAGCTCGCGGCCAACCCCAACGGCCTGCGCCAGGGCCACCTTGAGTTCGTCGCCCTCATCCTCGACGAAAAGGGAGACCTCGTCGCCTCCAGCAACAGCACCGTGGACATGAACCTCAAACCCGCCACCTACGCCCAGGTGCAGGCCGCGGGCGTGCTCCTGGACGTCAAAATCGCGCTGCCCGAAAAGGGAACCTACTTCCTCCGCGCCGGGGTCCACGATCCCACAAGCGGCCGCTCCGGAGCCATCGAGACCTCCACCGGCGCGATCAAACTCCTCCCCGTCGCCCCCTGACCCAGAGATAGTGAAGCTGTCCCGGGATCCGGCATATACACTTGTACGGATACCCTTCTGCTGCCCATGACCTGGTTCAAACGCGAAGACAGCCGCATCATCAACGACGACACGAAGACCGTCCGGACCGAAGGCAACTGGATCAAGTGTCCCCGCTGCGGTGCCGCGATCTTCAAGCCGGACCTCGAAGCCAACCTCAAGGTCTGCGCCAGGTGCAGCTACCACTTCCAGTTCAGCGCCCGCGAGCGCATGGAAAGCCTGCTCGAACCCGGCTTTACCATCGTCGACAACCATCTCTACTCCACCGACCCGCTCCACTTCACCGACCTCAAGCCCTACACCCAGCGCCTCGCCGAGGCACAGAAAAAGACCGGCCTCTTCGACGCCGTCCTCAACGCCACCGGGAACATCGGCTCCCTCCCCGTCGTCGTTTCGGCCATGGAATACAGCTTCATCGGCGGCAGTATGGGTGCCGTCGTCGGCGAAACCATCGCCCGCGCCGTCGACCGCGCGCACGACACCCGACACCCCCTCATCATCGTCTCAGCCTCCGGAGGCGCGCGCATGATGGAGGGCATCGTCTCGCTCATGCAACTGGCCAAAATCTCCGCCGCGCTCGCCCGCCTCTCCGCCGCCGGCGTTCCCTACCTCTCCCTCCTCACCGACCCCACCACCGGCGGCGTCACCGCCAGCTTCGCCATGCTCGGCGATCTCAACATTGCCGAACCCGGAGCGCTCATCGGCTTCGCCGGCCCCCGCGTCATCGAGCAGACCATCCGCCAGAAGCTCCCCGAGGGCTTCCAGCGGTCGGAGTTCCTGCTCGAGCACGGCTTTCTGGACGCCGTAGTCCCCCGCAAGGATCTCAAATCCTTCGTAGCCACGACGCTAGCCTGGATGAGCAACTCCCAAAGCGCCTAACCGCCGCTTCTCCCCGCGCAGAGGCGAACCTTCGTTTGTCATTCGCAGCGAAGCGGAGAAATCTGCTGTTTGCTTTCATTCCAACGCTGTCAAGCCCCCCGCTCTTTTCACAGAGTCGCATCTATTTCATTCCAGATGAGTTAGCGACAGAAAAGAGTTGGCATACTTACCCTGTCCCACCCGGTAGAATAAGGATAAGAGTCGGACGAGACCTGTGCTCATACCGCCGTCGTTCTGGCGCAGCCAGAATCTCCGTATTTGTCCTGCGCTCTGAACCGTTTCGCACCTGGAGTTCGTACCCGAAGTCCAGACCTAAGTCCTCTGGATCGAAGACTTTAGGTACTTTCGGATGGGGGTGGGGAGGGCTCTACACCTCCGAGGACCGGAGTAATCCGGCCATCCCGGAGCCGGAACCGCTCGCTGCGCCAAAGCACCGTGTCTCCGGCAAAGGCCCACGCCCAGAACAGCAGCCCGAAGCAGTCGCGCAGCGGCAGCAGCCAAAGGTCGCGGAACACCTGATCGTCGCGTAGCAGGCCCGCGCCGACGCTCAGCGCTACCGAAACACGCGCCAGCAAAGCCAGGCTCAGCAGCGTGAAGCTCCACAGCGCGCCGCCGGAGGCCACGCAGGTCGCCAGCGCCCACGGTAGGCAATACGTCACGCCCAGGCCAAGATAGCCCAGCCTGCGCGAGTCGCGGGTCGAGCGCGCCCACCGCATCTGGTGATCCCAGAAGCCGCCAAGCGTCCATGCCGGCACGGAAGTCTCTACCGGCACGCCCGCCAGCTCCACTCGGAAGCCCGCGCGCGCGATCCGGTGGCCCATCTCGTAGTCGTCCGCCAAATACTCGGTCAGCGGCTCCAAGCCGCCGGCCGACGCCAGCGCAGCCTTGGTCACGGCCAGGGTAGACCCTAGCCCAAACCGGATGCCGCCCTCAAGCTTTCGCGCCGTCAGCACGCCAGGAAAGAAGTCAGTCGAAATGCCGAGCGCCTCGAGACGCGCCCACACGGTGCGGTCACGCCCGCCAACGCCGGTGCGGCCCAGGTAAGGAGCCGTCACCATCCCGACCCGAGGCTCGGCGAAGCAGCGCATCACGCCCGTGAGGTACCCCGGCGGCACCAGGATGTCCGAGTCATTAATAAGGATGTGTTCAAACGAAGTGTGGGATAGCATCTGCACCAGGTTTGAGACCTTGCCGCTGGTGCCGAGCCGTTCCGTGCAGTGAACCATCCGGATGGAAACCTCGGGGAACTCGGCGCGCAGCTTCACGACCTCCTCCGCCGCCGGGTCATCCAGGCTCGAAAGCCCGAAAACTATCTCGAACCCGCCCGCATACTGCTGCCGGCAGTGGCTGGCCAGGCCCGCATACATGCGCGGATCGACGCCCTTGAGCGGCTTCAGAATGCTGACCGAAGGAGCATAGGGAGGACTAGCGCGGGAGTGGCGGACGGCAGCAAGAAAGTCCCGAGCGCCCAACAACGCCAGCAGCATGTAAGCGATGCCGGCGAGCGTGACGAGGGCGGTGACGGTTTCAATGCCTGTCGCCATCCCTCCAGTCTATCGAAGAGCTACTCGTACCGCAGCGCTTCGATAGGGTTCAGACTGGCCGCCTTCCACGCCGGATAGATCCCGAAGATCAGCCCGATACCGCATGCGCTGGCAAAGGCGAGCACGACCCAGAACACCGAGACGACCGACGGCAGCACCCAGTGCAGCCCAAAGCCGATGGCCGAGCCCACCAGCACACCGATGACGCCGCCAACCGCGCACAGCGTGATCGCCTCCAGCGTGAACTGCGTGAGGATGGTCCGTTTGGTGGCGCCAATGGCCTTGCGAATGCCGATCTCGCGGGTGCGCTCCGTAACCGAGACGAGCATAATGTTCATCACGCCGACGCCACCCACCATCAGCGCCACGCTCGAGAGCGCAAACAGCAGCATGAAGAGGCCTCCGGTGATCTGGCTCCACAACCGGGTCAGCGAGTCGGTGCCGAAGACCGCAAAGTTGTCGGCGGCCTCATTCTTCACGCGACGGCGGCGGCGCAGCAGTTCGGTCACCTCGTCCTGCACCAGGCCGATGTACTTCTGGTCGTCATACTTGAGGGTGATCCAGTAGTCGAGGACCTCCGGGTGGAGTTTGTGGAAGGTCGTGATGGGAAAGTAAGCCTTGTTGTCTTCGGCGTTCTTGCCGCCGCCGAAGGCCGTCCGGCGCTTGTCGACCACCCCGACGACCGTGAAGGTGATGCCTCCCACTACGACCTCCTTTCCAACGGCATCGTTGACCCCGAAGAGTTCATCCGCGGTGTCGATGCCCAGGACGACCACATCGGTGGCCCGCTCCTGGTCGTTGCTATTGAAGAAGCGGCCGTCGAGCAGGGTCATGTTGTTGACGGCTTCAGCGTCGGGCGTATCGCCTTCCAGCTGCGTGCTCTGCATGGAGCGGCCGTTGGCCCGGATCGCGGTCGAGCCCACGCCGCCGGGTGCCGAGTGGTCGACATACTGCAGAATCGGCGCGACGGCGACCACGTGCGGAAGCGTAGCGATGGCCATGGCATCGTCGTACGTAAGCTGCTTGCGGGTCAGCATCTCGGTTGTTGGCCGGTTGGCGAACACCGGAAAGCGGAAGACGAACAACACATTCGAGCCCAGCGACTCGACAAGATCAGACACGCTGTTATTCAGGCCAGTCACGACCGAGGAGATGATGATGACTGTCATCACGCCGATCACAATGCCGAGGATGGTCAGCGCACTGCGCAGCTTGTTGGTGCGCAGCGTGTCGAGCGCCATCTTGACTGTTTCACGTGTGCCGTCGAGCGCCATGAAGTGACCTCGGTGGTGCGAGTGCCTGTTAGTCGGCGCGCAGGGCGACGATGGGGTCGAGATTGGCCGCTTTGCGCGCGGGGTACACGCCGAAGAAGAGGCCGGTAGCGGTGGCCATAAGAAGCCCGGCGAAGATGCTCCACACGGCGATGGTGGAGGGGAAGCCGGCGAGCAGGGTAATGACCTCGGCCACGCCGACCCCGCCCAGAACCCCGATGGCTCCGCCGGCAAGCGACATCACGGCAGACTCGATCAGGAATTGCAGCAGGATGTCCCGGCGGCGCGCGCCGAGCGCTTTGCGGATACCGATCTCCCGCGTGCGCTCGGTCACCGAGACCAGCATGATATTCATGATGACAATGCCGCCAACCACAAGGGAGATGAGCGCGATGGCCCCGGCAACCGCGCCGAACGAGTTGGTGAGCGTCGAGGCGAAGCCGACCAGCGTGTTGTTGGTATCGAGCTCGAAGGAGTCCGGGTCGCCGGGTTTGTCATGCCGCTGCGCCCGCATCAGCACGCGGACTTCATCGGCTGCGTTCTCAAGCGGAGCTCCCGCGTCGCCGGCCTTGATATAGACGGTCAGAGTCTTCTGCGTGCCGTAGTCCTTTTGGTATGTGGTCAGCGGCACGCCGATGAAATTATCCTGGCTGGCACCAAAGGTGCTGCCCTGCTTCTCAACCACGCCGATCACGGTGTATGGGGTGCCGTCCGCGCGCAGCTCCTGGCCGATCGGATCGACGCTGCCGAAGAGGTTCTCCTGGATGTCCGTGCCGATGATGGCGACGTGCGCGGCGTGGTCTTCGTCGGTTTCGGTGAAGTCGCGGCCTTCGGTGATATTGAGGTTCTGCAGCGAAGGCATCTGCCACGTGTAGCCGCGGATGCTCGCATCCGTTATGGACTGGGTGCCGCGCACGACCTTGCCCGCGCTGGCCTGTTGGGCTCCCATCGCAAGACAACGTTTGCAGGTGTCGCGGACGTACTTGAAGTCGTCGAATAGGATGTTCTTGCGCTTCTGGAAGCGGGTAAAGTCGTCTGAGTTGGTGATGAACGCGGGCTGCTTGGAGACGGTAAACGTGTCAGCGCCATAGCTTGAAAATTTCTGGATGACGAAGCTGTTCGCCCCATTGACCAGCGTCACGACGGCGATCACGCTCGCAACGCCGATGACCACGCCCAGCAGCGTAAGCACGGTCCGCATCTTGTTAGCCCAGAGCGATTGCAGAGCGAGTTTGAGCGCTTCGTTAAAGTCCATGGGCCTGCTATGTCGCTATCTTACCGGTGGAGCTGCCGTCAGGGTACGCAAAGTCAGCGGTTCGGGTTCCTTTGGGTTAGACTCGGAGGGCAGGCGGCCGGGCGATCGCTGCCAGCTTCATTCGCAAGAGTGTTTGCTGGGAGAGGAAAGTCCGAACTCCGCAGGGCAGTGTGCCGGATAACGTCCGGGATTCTCGTTTCAAGACGGGAAGACGGCCAGTGCAACAGAGAAGATACCGCCTTGTGTGCGCAAGCATGCAGGGTAAGGGTGAAAAGGTGCGGTAAGAGCGCACCGGGCGTCGAGTAATCGTCGCCGCATGGTAAACCCCACACGGAGCAAGACCAAATAGGCAGGGAGTCCGGCCGCCCTCTTCCGAGCGGTCGGCGCGCATCGGCCCGATGCGCCCAGGGGAAGAGTGCGGTGCCGGAACTTGCGGGTAGGTTGCTGGAGCGGCGCAGTAATGTGTCGCCTAGAGGAATGATCGCCTAAAACAAAATTCGGCTTACGGGCCGCCTGCAAAGAAGCTGCCCCGGACCGGGAAAAGACGGTTCGGGGCAGCTTCTTTTGCAAGTGAAGCTGCTCTCTGCGGCCAAAGATACATGCACTTCATCCCTGAATTCTTCTTTCGTTCACTGCATTCAGTTGGACTCAGTTTAGACTTCGAACAATCTCTTATTTTTTATTTTCGTCGTCCCCAGGCGCTGGGCCTGCGTGTGCGTCGCCAGCAGTGTCGTCCAACCTCGCAGCGTTTGTCGGCTCTTCGCCGAACCGCCGCGCACAACTGCACGGAGGCAGAATGTTGTTTCAGAACGAAAATAGACGGTCCATCGCTCGGCTCTCTCTGCTGTGCGTTTGCACGCTCCTCACTGCCGGAAGCCGCAAGCCCTTGCTCGCGCAGACAGCCGTGGATGGAGCCGTCGCCGGGACCGTCGTCGACAACAGCGGGGCCGCCCTGCCTAACGCTGCTATTCTCGTCCACAGCACGGCCACCAACGCGGACACCACCGTGACCGGCGACGTCGCGGGCTACTTCCGCGCCACGCGCCTCGTGCCTGGCGACTACACCGTCACCGTCACCGCACCCGGGTTCGCTGACTACAAAGCCGAACACGTCATCGTCGAAGTCGGCAAACTCACCGAGGTCACACCCAAGTTGGGAGCCGGCGGCGAATCCACCACCGTCGTCGTCACCTCGGAGACTCCGGTAATCAACATGGAAAGTTCCGATTTCACCAATCAGTTCAACCCGGTCGCCCTCGGCACGCTGCCCATCAATGGCCGGCACTGGACCTCCTTCGCGCTGCTCTCACCCGGTGTCTCGCTGGGCAATAGCGCCTTCGGCCTGGTCAGTTTTCGCGGAGCCAGCAACCTTCAGAACAACTTCCTCGTCGATGGCTCGGACGACAACCAGTCCTTCCAGTCCGTCGAGCGCGGCTACACCCGTGTCGGTTACTCCACGCCGGAAGACGCGATTCTCGAGTTCCAGGTGCTCACCTCCAATGTTCCGGCTCAGTATGGCCGCGCGGTCGGTGGAGGCGTCAATGCCGTCACCCGCTCCGGCTCAAACAGCTTCCATGGCGACGCCTTTGAGTATTACCGGGATAACGATTTCGGTGCCACGAACCCTTTCAACATCCTCGCGGTCACCAACCCTACTACCGGCGTTATCCAGAACAGCTACATCAAACCAAAGGACAAGCGCCACCAGTACGGCGGAGCCTTCAACGGACCGGTAATCCACGACCGGTTGTTCTTTTTCTACGCCTTTGACCAGCAGAAGCGGAACTTCCCCATCGTCGCCGTGCCCACGCCGCAGTTCCTGCAGGCCGGCAATGCTGCTTATAACAACTGCAAAAATGCGGCCGGCGGCGCGGCTATCGACGCCATTACCTGTGCTGAGTCTCGCGGCGTCACTGCGGCCCAGGTCAATGCCGCGCTTGGCTACATCGGTGGCCAGAGCGGTATCGTCCCTCGCCAGGGCGATCAGATCATCAACTTCGGCAAGCTGGACTATAAGCTCAACAGCCGCAACAATGCCTCCATCATTTACAACCGCATGCGTTGGGATTCGCCCAACGGCACCCAGACCAACCCCGTCATCCGGCGCGGTATCACGTCGGTCGGAAACGACTTCGTCAAGGTCGATTCCATCATCGGCAAGATCGATACGATTCTCAACCCGCACACCTCAAATGAGCTCCGTGTCGAGTACGCCAGGGACTACGAGGTGGAGACCGGCGACACTCCCCTGCCCAGCGAGCCCAACACCACCGCCGGCGGTCTTCCTCCCGGCGTAAGCATTAGCACCAACTCAGGCTTCACCATGGGAACGCCCTCCTACGTTCCGCGCGCCAGCTATCCCAATGAAAGCGAGTCCGACGTCGTCGACAACATCACCAGCACGCTTGGCGGACACACGATCACCGTGGGCGGCGAGTACCGCTGGACCCAGGACAACGTCATCGACGTCGACTACCTGCACGGCCTGTTCACCTACAGCCAGCTCGCCGACTTCTTCACCGACTTCGCCCGAACCCTCGGCAGCACCGGCGGATGCGATGCCGCGCGCGACTCCGCCAAAGGCACGCTTCCCTGTTACAGCAACCTGCAGCAGGCGTTCGGTCATCCTCAGTTCGTCTATCACACCAATGAATATGCGGGTTATCTACAAGATGACTGGAAGCTCTCGCACAGCCTGACCCTGAACCTCGGCGTTCGTTACGACTACGAGCAGACACCCTCCGCCAAGATTCCCAATCCCGCCGTCCCCCAGACCTCAGGCCTGCCCGGCGACCAGAACAACATCGCTCCCCGCGTCGGCTTCGCCTGGGATGTTTTCCATACCGGCAAGACCCTGCTCCACGGCGGCTTCGGTCTATACTACGGCCGCATCCAGAACGGCACTATCTATAAAGCGCTGTCCTCCACCGGCTCGCCGTTGGCGCAATTCCAACTCAACACGTCACCCTCTGCTGCCAGCCCCGTTTATCCGACGATCGTCTCAACAGCGACTGCACCCGCAGTCTCGAACGTCACCGCCTTCACACCCCACTTCCAGAACCCCGTCTCCGACCAGGTCGATCTCAGCATCCAGCAGGACCTCGGCCGTAACACGGTCCTCGGCATCGCCTACCTTGGATCGTTCGGCAAGCAACTGCCCACGTTCTACGACGCCAACATCGCTCCCGCAACCACCACTCGCAGCTATACCTTCTCCGGCGGTCCGCTCGCCGGCGATCGCTGGACCGTGCCCGTCTACACGGCGCGCCTCAACCCCGCCTACAACGCGTTGACGCTCATCAGCAGCTCCGTCACCAGTAACTACGACGCGCTCTCCGTCACGCTTGAGCATCGTCTCAGTCAGGGCATCCAGTTCTCCGGAAGCTACACCTGGTCGAAGGCGCTCGACTATGGCCTGAATCAATCCGCCCTTTCCGACACCAACGACCAGACCGACCCCTTCACCATCAAGCCCGATTACGGCCGCTCCGCCAATGACATCCCGCAGCGCTTCGTCGGCGGGCTGACTATCATGCCGCGTGTGGAGTTCCCCAATCGCTACGCCTCACTTCTGGCGAATGGCTGGACGCTTGCTCCTGTGTGGACCGTGCAATCCGGCCTTACCTACAGCTACGGCCTGACCAGCGGTACCTCCATCGCCGGCGGAGCCTCCACCTTCAACGGCTCCGGAGGCACCGCGGCCTCTGCCGGCACAAGTGGGAATGCCGAATACGTCAACCTGAGCGCCTACCCGCAGTACTACTCGCAGGACAGCTTCAACGGCACCAGCGTGCGCCGCAACAGCCAGCGTGGAACCACCATCGACGACGTCGATGCGCGGCTCTCCCGCGGCTTCAGCTTCCGCGAGAGGTATAAGCTGACCCTTTCCGGAGAAGCCTTCAACATTCTCAACCGGCAGCAGTTTACCGCCTTCAACTACACCAGCTACACCCTAAGCGGAACCACGGCCACCTACCAGTCCAGCTTCGGTACGCCCAGCGCCGCCGGGAATACGATCTATCGCGAGCGACAGATCCAGTTCGTCGGTCGCTTTGAGTTCTGAGCCTGGCTCCCGGACCCGCACGTACCCTCGCCTGTGTTGCAGGGGGGTGCTTCTACCTGAAACTTCACCTCTTCGCGGAAAGGCAAGCCCATACATGGATATGATGGAACCAATCAGGTAAGACCTTCTTCCTCCCTGATTTGGAGCTCACATGGAGTTTTCCCCGGGGACCGGAAATCCAGGCACACTGCCCGGGTATCCTAGGCCTCAGTTACAGCGCCGGCAATGGACATCGCTCGACGGTGAGTGGGATTTCGCTATCGACGCTCGCGCTGTGTGGACCGCGCTCTCAGAGATCGGCTGGAATGCCAAGATCCAGGTGCCCTTCGCGCCCGAGACCGCGGCGAGCGGCATAGGTGATACCAGCTTCTACTGCGCCGTCTGGTATCGCCGCCAGTTTGACCGGCCCGAGCTCAAGCCAGGCGAACGCGTGATTTTGCACTTCGGCGCGGTCGACCACGCCGCCAACGTCTGGGTCAATGGCGTCGAAGTCGCTTGGCACGAGGGAGGCTATACGCCCTTCTCGGTCGAGATCACCGGCGTCCTCACAGGCGAGGGGGCGCAGGAGGTAGTCGTCCGCGCCCATGACGACCCCACCGATCTCGAAAAGCCCCGTGGCAAACAGGACTGGAAGCTCGAGCCGCACGCCATCTGGTATCCACGCACGACTGGCATCTGGCAAACCGTCTGGCTGGAAACTGTTCCCGCTGCGTACATCAGCAGCGTCCGCTGGACCTCGAGCCTGGAGCGCTGGGAGATCGGCCTCGAAGTGCACGTCGAAGGCAACACCGACAAGGCGTTCCGGCTCGCCGTAAACATGCATGCGGGCGACGAGCTGCTCGTCGAAGACTCCTACACCTTCATCCACTCCACTGGAGGCTCAGGCTACGGCCCCTCCGGAGAGGTGCATCGACGCATCGCACTCTCCGATCCCGGCATCGACGATTTCCGCAACGACCTGTTGTGGAGCCCCATCAAGCCCACCATCATCGATATTCGGCTTGAGCTCATCGACACAGACGGCATGGTCCTCGACTCCGTCAAGAGCTACACCGCGCTGCGCTCCATCGACATTCAGGGCGACCGCTTCACGCTCAACGGCCGGCCCTGGCCTCTGCAGTTGGTGCTCGACCAAGGCTATTGGGAGCATAGCGGCCAGACTGCGCCCAACGATGAAGCTTTCGTACGCGACATCCTGCTCGCCAAATCGATGGGCTTCAACGGCGTTCGCAAACACCAAAAGATCGAGGATCCGCGCTTTCTTTACTGGGCCGACCACCTTGGTCTGCTCGTCTGGGAGGAGATGCCCAGCGCCTATCGTTACACCCAGCGCTCGGTCGAGCGGCTGACCCGTGAGTGGATCGAAGTCCTTAAGCGCGACTGGAGCCATCCCTGCATTGTCTCGTGGGTCCCCTTCAATGAGAGTTGGGGCGTGCCCGACCTGCCCGATTCGGCTGCCCAGCGAAACTACGTGCAGGCCCTTTACCACCTCACTAAAACCCTCGACCCGACGCGGCCGGTGATCGGAAATGACGGTTGGGAGAGCGTCGCCACGGATATTGTCGGCATCCACGATTATGACGATCAGCCCGATCGCATCGCCGAGCGCTACAACATCAATCAGGTAGAAGAAAGGCTCTTCGAATTTGAGCGGCCCGGTGGCCGTATCCTCCGCCTGGGCGATCAAAGACGCGAACGGCTACCAATCGTGCTGACTGAGTTCGGCGGCATTGCACTGCGTCAGGAGGACGATCCCACCTGGGGATATACCTCTTCTCGCACCTCGGATGAATTGCTGGCCCGCTACACCGCTTTGCTCCGCGCAGTACGTCCACTACCAGCGCTGGCTGGATTTTGCTATACCCAATTCACCGATACTTTCCAGGAAGCGAATGGCTTGCTGTACGCGAACCGCACGCCTAAAGCACCGCTCGATCAGATTGCTTTAGCAACTGCGGGCTTTGTCCCAAACGAACGTGATCCGTGGGTTTCCATGTGGAGAAAACGCCTTATGGAGCTGCAGCGCTGACTGCGTCACTTGTTGTAAATTGCAAAAAAACTGCCTTCCATCTCGAAAGCTGATGGATGAGATGTAAGGCATAACCAGGTCTTTCTGCTTCTGAGAAAAGTTAGGGAATGACCGGGACCGACGGAGCAGAAGACGAAGCCGCACCACTTCCGGTGATCAATCCTACGGATCTAGGCGGCTTGGCCGCAGATGCAGCGATGGAAGCGGGCACGGTCGTCGAGAAGCTCAGAGAGCTCGTGGCATCTTCTGCAATATTGCGGAATAGATGCAGAGCCTGCGCAACCACCTGATCCATGTTGAAGTAGCGGTAATTTGCCAGGCGTCCGCAAAAGTAGACGCCTGTTGTAGCCGCGGCAAGGTCCCGATATTTTTCATAAATCTGTGTGTTTTCCGGACGAGGAACGGGATAGTACGGTTCACCGCCATCACACGGATACTCGTACACAATGCTTGTCTTCTCGTGAGTCTGGCCGGTGAGGTACTTGAATTCCGTGATCCGGGTATACGCGTGCTCATTTGGATAGTTCACCACCGGTGCAGGCTGGAACTTCTCCTGATCGTGGGTACGGTGTTCAAAACGCAGAGAACGATACGGAAGTCGTCCAAAGCGGTAGTCAAAGAACTCATCAATTGGCCCCGTGTACACCACCTTCGCACGAGGGTAAAGACCAATCACGTCGTGATAATCGGTCGACAGCATCACTGTAATCTTTGGGTTTTCCAGCATTCGCTCAAACATCTTCGTGTACCCCTCAAGCGGCATCGCCTGGAAGGTGTCTGAGAAGTAGCGATCGTCACGATCGAAGCGTGCCGGAACGCGAGCCGCAACAGAGCTGTCGAGTTGCGATGGATCAAGGCCCCACTGCTTGAGTGTGTAATTGCGGAAAAACTTCTCGTACAAATCCCGGCCAACCTTGGACACGACAATGTCTTCCGACGTACGAATCTCAGCTTTTGGCTCGGCCCGCTCAGCGAGAAACTTCTGCAAGCCCTCGGAGTCAAGATTCAAACCGTACAATTCGTTGACCGTGTCCAGATTGATCGGCATGGGCAGCAATTTACCCTCTACCTCCGCCAGAACACGATGCTCATACGGACGCCAGTTGGTGAACTGAGAAAGATAGTCCACTACCCGTTGCGCTGAGGTGTGAAATATGTGCGGCCCATACTCGTGAATCAAAATGCCATGCTCGTTATAAAAATCGTAGGCATTGCCGGCAATGTGCGGGCGCTTGTCCACCACCAGCACTCGCTTGCCCAGCTGCGAGGCGATGCGCTCAGCGATCGTTGCTCCTGCGAAGCCGGCACCCACGACAAGATAATCGTAGTGCTCTGTTGTCGCTCGATTTACCTTCTGCG
>CAXTQE010000001.1:13962-24558 GCA_964246225.1 uncultured Acidobacteriaceae bacterium
GCGGTTACCACGTCATGAATTGGCGTCGACACTACACGCTTGCCAGCGGCAAGATACTCGGGCGTTTTGGTCGGTGAGATGTAACGCGTCGATTCGTTCCTCGCGAAAGGAAGTAACGCCGCGTCCCAGCCCGCGAGATAGCGGGGTAACTCACGATAAGACTTACTGCCCAGGTAATGCACGTTGGCGGCTTGCGGCAAAGTCGCAGGATCGATCTTAACCACGGGGCCGAGGAACACAAAATGTACCTCGGGTCGCATCCGCGCAAGCTCCGCAATCAGTTGCACATCCAGCCGCTCATCGAGCACACCGAAGAATCCTGCACGCGGATGAGGGATTCCAGCTTGATCTGCAGGATCCTCACCTGCCGTGCGAGCCTGCTCAAAATGTGCCGCCTCGATCGAACTCGGAAAGGCATGCACATTCGCATGATGCGATCGCTTTGCCTCGTAGATCGACTGGCCACCGGTAAAGATGACGTGAGCAGCCTGAAACAGCTCGCGTTCCTTTTCAATCAACTCAGCAGGCGCGCCAAGGAACGCCGACAACTCATCCATGCAGTCGTATATCGTCACGCCTGCAGAGGGATGTGACGCCAGGTGCGCGCTGAAGCTGAGCGCCATCGGCGTGTAGTACCAGCGATCAAACCTGCTGATCGCACGCTCAGCAAGAAACTGGTCGAGTAGCCGCGCCTGCCCTTTAACAGAATCTTCTCCAGCAAGAAAATGCGGCCGAATCACTGTTATGGCCGCGCTTTCTTCAACTGACAAAAACTCCAGTACGCCACCCTTGGGCACCGCAAAAGATTGGTCGTCTACGCCATGCACAAACGCTTCCTCCCAGAAATAAACCTGCCGGGTAAGAGCGGCGCGAGAGAGCAAATGCTGCGGGCGCTGGGTTACAAAGTGCCAACGAAGATGGGAAAACGCAAGCAGCGCAGGCTGCTCTTCGATCGCCGACACCCAAGAAGACTTCGGCTCGGAAGAGACAGTCGGGCCGACGTGCGCAGAGTCGTATACACGATTCGCATAGTTAGAATCGAAGGCCACAGTTTTTCCGCCGGAAGAATCATCCATAAAGTCGAAGGCCCCTATCCTAATAATCTAAAGTCACGATTGGGCCGTCGTTCGCCAGGAATTGGCTGTCGTCTTACAAGACTGGCTTCCGCTCGTATGTACTTCAGATGCTAGATGTAGACTACACGATGCCATTACGCTCTTCGTCTCACGCATGCTTTCCAATTCTGTGCATCACACACTAAGAAGAATTCATCAGCCTTGTTCGCCCATGTTTGACGCAAGATCAATTCCTTTGCCTGAGCCATCATCCATGCAGGGAACAGACGCAAGAAATGTGAGCGCGTACGATTGCGCGTGGAGAGATGCCTCTTGTCGAATCATCAAGCCCGCATGGAGCTTTGGGGTGGCATTGAATGCACCATCAATCGTGTGGGCGATGTGTTTTACGATCAGCACGCATACTCAGGTCATCGCACGCGAGTCGAGACAGATCTTAAACTTCTGTCGGCACTTGGCCTGAAGAGCTTGCGCATCGCTCTGCATTGGGAGCGATTCGATCAACTCGGTCACTGGTCTGAGGCTGATCGCATGCTGGAAGCCATGCAACTTCATGGTCTCCAACCTATCGTCGGTCTCGTTCATCATGGCAGCGGACCTCCGCACACCAACCTTCTCGATCCCGCCTTCCCAGAGCAGCTTGCCGCCTATGCACTGAAGGTCGCACAACGCTATCGCTGGATCACCGACTACACACCTATCAACGAACCGCAAACCACGGGACGATTTACGTGTCTCTATGGTCATTGGTTCCCGCATCATCGCAGCATGCGCAGCTATGTCCGTTCGCTCTTTCATCAAGCTAAAGGCATCGTTCTTGCCATGCAGGCTATTCGCTCCGTGCAGCCGCACGCACGTCTGATCCACACCGAAGACGGCGGCGCAACCTCTGCCTCGGTCTCCTTGCAGACGTATCAGCAAGCGCGTGAGCATCGCCGCTGGCTTGTTACTGACATGCTCTGCGGCCGTCTCACGCACCAGCACCCACTCTTCTCCTTTCTTCTCGAACACGGTCTCGACGAACACGAAATTCTTTGGTTCGCCGACAACGCGTGTCCCCCCTCCATCCTCGGCATTAACTATTACGTCACCAGCGATCGCTTCCTCGACGACCGCCTCCATCTGTATCCTGCGCATCTTCCAGGGGGAGATACCGGCACCGAACCACTGGTCGACATCGAAGCCGTACGCGTGCGGCCAGAGGGCATTCACGGTGCCGGGGCCATTTTGAAGCAGGCCTGGGATCGCTATCATCTGCCACTCGCCATTACTGAAGCTCACCTCGGCTGTGAGCCCGATGAACAACGTCGATGGCTGTATCAAGTCTGGCGGCAAGCCGAAAACGCCCGCGCGGAGGGAGCCGATGTACGCGCAGTCACGGCATGGGGTCTGCTCGGCCTTTACAACTGGTCGTGTCTCTGCACGGAGGACAAAGGGGCCTACGAATCGGGAGCGTTTGACGTCTCCACCGGTCTGCCGCAGGCCACGCCTGTGGCGGACCTGATTGCACAACTTGCCGCCGGAGAAACGCCCCAGGACGACAGTCTTCTGCAACCTGGTTGGTGGGATCTCGATTCACGGATCCTCATTCCCTCTCCTGGCGACCAGGCGATTTGTTTGAAAAAAGAACCCGTCTCGGAATGCATTACCGACGAAGCGATCCTCGTGGAACGCGGGGCCTAGCCCGCGTCGCGAGGCGCATCTGCTAAAGTGATCCGAGTCAACTCCCGCCGTCTGGGTACACGCCATGCAGTACGTCCTTGCTCTCGATCAAGGCACCACAAGCTCGCGCGCGCTTCTGTTCGCACACGACGGCTCCATCGCCGGCATGGCTCAGCATGAGTTCCGCCAGATCTACCCGGACGTCGGCCGCGTCGAACACGATCCCTACGACCTCCTCACCTCGCAGCTCTCGGCAGCCGTCGAAGTCCTCGGCAAGGCTCAATTGCTTCCCCGCGACGTCGTTGCCCTCGGCATCACCAACCAGCGCGAGACCACCCTTGTCTGGAACCGCACAACCGGCAAGCCCGTCGCAAACGCCATTGTGTGGCAGGACCGCCGCGGGGCGCCACTCTGCGCACAACTGGCCAGCGACGGAACCGAAGACACCGTCCGCAGTAAAACCGGCCTCCTGCTTGACCCCTACTTCTCCGCCACCAAGATCGCCTGGATCCTCGACAATATCCCGGGCGCCCGCACCGACGCGCAAAACGGCAAGCTCGCCTTCGGCACCGTCGATACCTGGCTCATCTGGAATCTTACCCGCGGCCAGCGCCACCTTACCGACCGTACCAACGCAAGCCGTACCCTGCTGTACAACATCGTTGAAGACCGTTGGGACGAGGACCTCCTGCGCCTCTTCAACATCCCCTTCAGCATCATGCCGGAGGTCTGCTGGTCCAGCGAAATCATCGGCCCCGTCACCACTTCGCTCGGCCTCGGAGAAATCCCCATCGCCGGCGTCGCAGGCGACCAGCAGGCCGCGCTCTTTGGCCAGCTCTGCATCGCTCCCGGCCAGGCCAAAAACACCTACGGCACCGGATGCTTTCTGCTCCGCCACATCGGCGACACTTTCACGGTTTCGCAGCAGCGCCTCATCACCACCCTCGCCTGCAGCACGCAGCGCAAGCTTGAATACGCCTTTGAGGGCAGCGTCTTCGTCGGCGGTGCTGTCGTCCAGTGGCTGCGCGACAACATGCGTTTCTTCGCCGCCTCAGCGGACGTCGAAGCCCTTGCCGCCTCGGTCGAGGATGCTGGCAATGTCGTCTTCGTCCCCGCCTTCACCGGCCTCGGCGCGCCCCACTGGGACCCCTACGCGAGCGGTATGATCCTCGGCCTCGGCCGCGGCACACAGACAGGCCACATCGCCCGCGCCGCCCTGGAAAGCATCGCCTTCCAGGTCACCGACATCCTTGAAGCTATGAACCTCGACACCCGGCAGCCCTTCCGCGAGCTACGCGTCGACGGCGGCGCAGCCTCGAACGACCTCCTCATGCAGTTCCAGGCAGACCTCCTCCAGCTCCCTGTTCGCCGCCCCGCCGTGCTGGAGTCCACCGCCCAGGGCGCCGCCTATCTCGCCGGACTGGCTACCGGCTTTTGGGAGAGCCCGGAAGAGATCGCCAGACTTCGCGGAGAAGATACCGTCTTCCGACCCCAGGCGTCACTCGCCGACGTCCAGCGCCGGCAGGCAAAATGGAAAGAAGCCGTCAAACGAGCAGGCGGTTGGAACCGGGAGCCCACCCCCGCATGAACCGTGAAGCCATGCTCGCCCGCGTTCGAGCTTCTACCGTCTCAGAGCAGCCTTGGGACATCCTCGTGATTGGCGGGGGTGCCACCGGGGCCGGCATTGCCGTAGACGCCGCCTCGCGTGGCTTCCAGGTCCTTCTGCTCGAGCGCGAAGACTTCGGCAAAGGAACCTCCAGCCGCAGCACCAAGCTCGTCCATGGCGGCGTCCGCTACCTCGAGCAAGGCAACATCCCCCTTGTCAAGGAGGCGCTCCGCGAGCGGGGCCTGCTGCGCCAGAACGCCCCACACCTGGTCCACGACATGTCCTTTATCGTGCCCAGCTACCAGTGGTGGGAGACCCCCTTCTTCGGCATCGGCATGAAGGTCTATGACACGCTCGCCGGGCGCTATGGCTTCGGGCGCTCCAAAGTCCTCAGCCGCGCCCAAACCCTCGAGTTACTTCCTACCCTGGATCAGGATGGTCTCCGCGGAGGCGTCCTCTACCACGATGGACAATTCGACGACGCCCGCCTTCTGATCCAGCTCATCGAGACCGCCGCCGATGCCGGAGCCACGGTCCTCAACTACGCTCCCGTCGTCGCCCTCCACAAGAACGGTCAGGGAACCATCGACGGAGCCTCCGCCGTCGACACTGAAACCGGCGAACAGTTCCACCTAAGAGCAAAGGTCGTTATCAACGCCACCGGCGTCTTTACCGACCAGCTGCGCCGCATGGCAGACTCCGGCGCCTCCAGCCTGGTCTCGCCCAGCCAGGGCATCCACCTTGTCCTCGACCGCTCCTTCCTGCCCGGAACCAACGCGCTGATGGTCCCACATACCAGCGATGGACGCGTCCTCTTCGCCATTCCCTGGCACGATCACACCGTCGTCGGCACCACCGACACCCCCATCGACCAGGCCTCCTACGAGCCGCGCCCCCGCAAAGAAGAGGTCGATTTCGTCCTTCAAACTGCCGGTGAGTACCTGTCTCGATCGCCCCAGCGTTCCGATGTCCTCAGCGTCTTCGTCGGCATCCGTCCCCTGGTCAAGGCTGCCGGCTCCGGCTCAAAGAAGACCGCCGCCCTTTCCCGCGATCACACCATTCACATCGACCCCTCCGGCCTGCTCACCATCGTCGGCGGCAAGTGGACGACCTACCGTCACATGGCGGAGGACGCCATCAATCACGCCATCCCGCTCGGCAAACTTGCCCAGAAGCCCTGCGTCACGCGCACACTGCCCATCCACGGCTTCCACCAGCATCCGGACCAGCTTGGCTCGCTTGCCGTCTATGGATCCGATGCCGAGCCTGTGAAGGCCCTTACAGAGCTACGCCCGGAGCTCGCCCGCCAGCTTCATCCCACGCTTCCCTACCTTGCCGCCGAGGTCGTCTGGGCCGCCCGCACGGAGATGGCCCGCACGGTCGAGGACGTCCTCGCCCGCCGCACCCGCGCCCTCTTCCTCAATGCTCGCGCCGCACTCCAGATGGCCCCCGAAGTCGCCTCCCTGCTCGCCGGGGAACTCGGCCGGGACGATGCATGGACACGCAACCAGGTCACCGCGTTTCAGGCCTTGGCTGCCCAGTACACCCTTGAAGGCTCAGCGCCCGAATCTGCCGCCCTTGCCATCGCCGGGCAGCGCGCATGATCCGCTCCCCCGTCCTCGGCGAGTTTATGGGCACCCTCATCCTGATGCTGCTCGGGAACGGCGTTAGCGCTGCCGTCACCCTCAAACGCAGTAAGGCCGAGAACGCCGGTTGGTTCGCCGTCGTTGCCGGGTGGGCCTTTGCCGTGCTCTGCGGCATCTTTACCGCAGTCCTCTTCGGCAGCCCGGACGCGCACCTCAACCCCGCTATCACCCTGGCCTTCTCCGTCGAACACCGCAACTTCACCAACCTCCTGCCCTTCGCCGCCGCCCAGCTCGCCGGAGCGATCTGCGGAGCCACGCTCGCCTGGCTCTTCTACCTGCCCCATTGGGCGCTCACGCCGGACGCCGAAAGCAAACGCGGCGTCTTCTGTACCAGCCCTGCCATTCGCAATCTCCCAGCAAATCTCTTCTCGGAGTTCCTCGCCACCTTTGTCCTGATTCTCGTCGTCAGTGCTACTGGCTCCCGCCTGGTCCTGTCCACCGGTGCCGCCGCCGGACTCAGCCCTTACCTCGTCGCCTGCATCGTCTGGTCCCTAGGGCTTTCTCTCGGCGGCACCACTGGCTACGCCATCAATCCAGTACGCGACCTCGGCCCGCGCATCGCGCACGCCATCCTTCCTATCGCCGGCAAAACCGACAGCGACTGGAGCTATGCCCCTATTCCCGTTTTTGGACCCTTGCTGGGCGCCAGCGCCGCTGGCCTCCTTCTTTACCTCATCCACGCCTGACCTCCCGCCCCAGAGAATCTCTCCTGAGAGCACCCACCTATCAAGGCACATCATCCTGAGCGCAGCGGAGGACCCCTGTATTCGCCATCAACGCCTGCTCACCCTATCCCGCCAAAGGACTTTCTTTCTCATTCTGGCGTGGCGGAACTTCTGTCCGTTGCTCTCGATGCTCCTTTCCATACGGAACGATCGGCGCCGCGCCTCCCCGCAGCCCGGCAATGATTTGCGTTTGAAAGTCCTGTGCAGCCCCCGGATTGTTCGGCAGAAACACCGTGTTCGTCCCACCCCGGGTGCCAATATCCCGCAACGTGTCGAAATACTGGGTCAGCAGCACCAGCGCCATCACATCCTCGCTGGTCGCACCCGGAACCCCGTGCCGAAAGTTCTCAATCGACGACGAGAGCCCGTCAATAATCGCCTGCCGCTCCGCCGCGATGCCCTTCCCCTGTAGAGCCTTCGATTCAGCCTCTGCCTCCGCCTGCTTCACCTTCAAAATCTTTTCCGCCTCGCCGCGCGCCTGCGCCGCCACCTGGGCCCGCTGCGCCGCGTTGATGTCGTTCATTGCGGCCTTCACCTTTACATCCGGCACAATGTCCGTCACCAGCGCCGTCAGGATGTTGAACCCGAACCCCGACATAATCTGATCCAACTCCGTCTTCACCGCCACTGAAATGCCTGACTGCTGCTCAAACGTCTCGTCCAGCGAAAGCTTCGGCACATGCCCCAGAATCGAATTGAAGACAAAGCTTTCAATCTGCTTCTGAGGACTGGACAGTTTATAGAACGCGTCGAAGATGTGATCATCCAGCACTTGATACTGCACACTCACCGGGATCTGCACAAAGACGTTGTCCCTGGTCTTTGTCTCCACCGAAAACTGCGCCTGCTTCACCTGCAGGTCGATGATGTACGCCCGCTCCGCGAACGGCAGCAGAAGCTGCAGCCCAGGGCGCACAATCCGGTTGAACTTCCCAAACCGTTCCACCACTCCAGCGGTCGCGGTACGCACGGTCACCAGCGTTTTCAACATCGTGACCAGCACCACCAGCAAAACCAGCAAAGTAAGGATCATCACTGCGCCCATCAGGCCGGGACTCCGTTGCCCGTGCCCGAAGCATACAGCAGCACTGCCGGGTGGCGCGCTTGTTGTCCGGTCTGCCGGTAGGATGAAGGGAACGAAGATGAGCACCCACTTCACCCCAGCTGCCCTGAAGTTTCTCAATGGCCTGAAACGCAACAACGACCGCGACTGGTTCAATGCACGCAAAGACGTGTATGAGGCCCAACTCAAGGCGCCCATGCTTGCTCTCATCGCCGAAACCAATGACGCTCTCGCCGGCTTCGCTCCCGAGTTCGTGCGCGATCCCGCTAAGTGCATGATGCGCATCTACCGCGACATTCGCTTCAGCCCGAACAAGCAGCCCTACAAAATCAACGTCGCAGCGTGGTGGGCGCGTGCCGGACTGGAGAAGACTTCCGGCGCCGGCTTCTATCTCGAGCTCAGCCCAGACGCCCTGCGTATCGCGGCTGGTGCCTACATGCCCGAGAAAGAGCAACTCCTCGCGATCCGACGCATGCTGCTCGACCGCCATAAAGAACTGCGCAGACTTCTCTCCACGAAGTACCTCAAAGGCCGCATGGAACCCTTCGACGGCCAAAAGATGACGCGTGGACCCAAGGGCTTTCCCCTCGACCACCCCGCTCTCGACCTGATCCTCCACCGGCAGTGGGGAGTGATGGCTACACTCCCAACGGAGATTGCACTGAGTCCCATTTTAGGAAAGCAGATTGTGTCACGGTTCCAGTTAGCCCTGCCGATGGTTGAGCTTCTGAACGGTCCGCTCACAGCGAAGTCAAAGTCGTCGCTGTTTTAGCGATGTTTGCAGAAGTCAGCAAAGGCAAGGAACTCGGGTAAACCCCATAGAAAAGCGGGAAAATGCCAATAAAACCGTTGACAAACCCGACGTGTAAGTCGATGGTGGACTTCGGAAGGTTTTCTGGTATCCGGCGAAAGCCGCGTCACTACTGGTGATTTCGATTTTTAGTGTTGACGGGACACAGTTGCACAAAGCTGTCAGCCGTGTCTCTTGAACCATCGTTTCCCAAAGCTAACCCCAACCAAGGAGCAACAATGGCAAAAGGATTGACCAAAACGGCGCTCATCAAGACCATGGCCGAGAAGATGGAACTTACCGGCAAGCAAACTGCCGCCTTCCTTGAAATGCTTGCTGAGACCGCAGTGAAAGAAACAAAAAAAAATGGTGAGTTTACCATCCCAGGAATTGGTAAGCTGGTGAAAGCGGAACGAAAGGCTCGCCTCGGACGCAATCCGCAGACCGGCGAGACAATCAAGATCAAGGCCAAGACAGTCGTCAAGTTTCGGGTTGCCAAGACCGCAAAAGATACGATCGCTCCAGTGAAGAAATAACTTCGCGGAGTCGATCGTTTGCAGCGCAAGAGAGTTGGCCAGGGTGCAGGGATGCGCTCTGGCCGTTTTTTCTCTCACGATCGTTGTTTTTTAGGTAGAAACGCCTGCAGCAGCAGCGACAATCCAAACGACACAATCACACACTGGAGCAGCAAGGTCGCGTTGTAGCGCCATCCTGCCACCACGAATGCCAGCGCCACGCCCCACATGTAACTTTCTCCCAGAGCGGCCTGCATCCAGTGCGGCACCACACCGCGCGCCGCAACCCGAGGCCGCAGCGCCGGAAGCAGCCGGGGTACCAGGCCGCAATAAGCTCGGTAGGGTGCGCCCAGGCGCGCCGCCAGGAACGGCTCCTCCGCCAGGATCAACCTGATCTGCAGCACACCGATGAGGACCAGGGTTAAAATCGCCCCGGACCTCGGCATGAGGAGAGAGACTGCCAGCGTGTGTAGGAAGGTGCCCAGGTATAACGGATTGCGCACATACCGAAACGGCCCATCCTGCAGGAGTCCGGTCACTCCGTCCGCATTCACCGTGTGCATGCCCTGCGCCTGCACCACAGCCGTACCCAGATACGCTCCGCCCCAGGTTCGCAGTGCAACGCCCGCAAACGCACACAGGATCGCTGCCCAAAGCAGCATCTGAAATGCCGCAGAGATGTTCACACCCAACTGCATCAGGTTCACCGCAAGCAGTCCCCATGTGTGCGCGTTCGCCCCGGCCGGATCCAGGTGCAACCAGCCATTCCAGGGAGCCCAAAACCCCAGGGCGAAGATCACCGCATGCAGCAGGTAGCGGAAGCGATACTCGAAACGCGACGCCTTCATTCCTCCATCATAGGTGCGTCGAGCAGTCCAGGCGCGGTGCTCAGACGTCCGTTTGCGCGTTCAGTGCCGTCAACAGCGAGTCGAAGTCGTCAAGATTGGCATACTCGATAACCACTCGTCCTTTGCCGCGCTTATCCTCTACGCGCACCTTCAGCCCCAGCGACCGTTGAAGGCGATCCTGCGCCTCGCGTACGTTAGGATCCTGCTCGGCCTGCTCCGCCGCTAGTTTCTGCAGCTTGGTCGGCTTCGCCACAGGATGAATCAGCCCTTGCACGTAGCTTTCCGTCTGACGAACCGAAAGCGACAGAGCCGTCACCTTCTGCGCCGCCGAGAGGATCTGCTCCGGGGTAGACAAACCTAATAACGTTCTAGCATGACCAAAGCTCAGCTCGCCGGACTCAACCTGATGCTGCACAGACTGAGGTAACTTCAACAATCGAAGGAAGTTAGCTACGGATGCTCGCTCTTTGCCGGTGCGCGTCGCAATCTGCTCCTGGGTCATCTGAAAGTCGCTGTGCAGACGCGCGTAGGCCCGAGCCTGCTCGATTGGATTCAGATCGGAACGTTGGAGGTTCTCGACAATGGTCATCTCCAACGCTTGCTCGTCCGAAACTTCCCGCAACACGGCGGGAATCGTCGTCTTCCCGGCCTCTTTAGAAGCCGAG
>CAXTQE010000001.1:24568-41093 GCA_964246225.1 uncultured Acidobacteriaceae bacterium
ATAACGGCCCCCATATGTTGCACGCACGATGATCGGCTGCACGACACCACTCGCCGCGATGCTTTTGGCCAGTTCGCTCAGCTTCTCCGGATCGAAACTGGTGCGGGTTTGAAACGGGTTCCGGTCGATGAGGTGAACCTCGATCTCAAGTGGAGCTCCGAGCACCTCAGACACTGCTTCTGGCGGAGGGGCAGATGCAGGTGTCGGCCGCGAAGGGAGAAGTGATTCCAGGCCCCGGCCAAGGGCTCGTCGCGGTGCTATTTTCACTTCGGGCATCTTTGCTTTCATCTTCCCCCTTTTCGGTTCTTCGGTAGACCAGGATAAAGCTTCAACAACTCCTTCGCGAGTTCGCTGTACGCCTCCGCTCCGCGCGATCGTGGGTCATATAAGGCGACCGGCATTCCATGACTCGGAGCCTCTGCCAGCCGTATGTTGCGAGGGATCGTCGTCTTGAATAATTTGTTTCCGAAGAACTCGCGCAGGTTTTGAGCAACCTGCTGTGAGAGGTTTGTCCGGTCGTCATACATGGTTAGCAGGACGCCTTCCAGCCCCAACTGTGGATTGAATGCTGAGGCTACCCGGTCCAGTGTGCTCATCAGCTCGGAAACGCCCTCGAGCGCGAAGTACTCCGCTTGCAGAGGCACGATCAATCCGTCCGCCGCAACAAGAGCATTCAGGGTGAGAAGGTCGAGCGCGGGAGGACAGTCGATAAGGATGAAGATGTACTTGCCTAGAATGGATTGAAGGGATTCACGAAGTCGGAACTCCCTGCGTTCCATTGGAACCAATTCGATGGTGGCTCCGATCAGGCTTCGGCTTCCAGGGATCAGCGTCAGGCGCGGAACGGCCGTTTCGATGGATGCGTCTTCCAGCGTAGTCGAACCAAGCAGCACGTCGTAGACCGAAAGCCGCTGAAGCTCCTGGTCTCCCTGTCGAGAAAAGCCTAGTCCTCCCGTGGTGTTTGCCTGCGGGTCGCAGTCGATGAGAAGGACGGAATACCCGGCGATGGCAAGCGCCGACGCTAAGTTGATGGCTGTGGTCGTCTTTCCTACGCCGCCCTTTTGATTGACGATCGCGAGAACACGGGCAGACGCGGACGGGGTGCTGAGCATGAAGGTTGGTACAAGCTTAGAGGGGTTGGCTTGAAGTGGCAACTTGTTCCACGTGGAACATTCGCAACAAGCGACGGAAAGACCTGCAGCCTCGCCTCGTGCTAACGAACCCGGGGAGTGTCCACAACCACCGAAGGCTGGCGATTTCGCGTCCTTGGAACGCTCTGCTTTGCATCACTCCGTAAATACTGCTGAAGTGCTGCCACCGAAGTCAGAGACGGAGGAAGTTCGAGGCGGCTCGCTCGAATGGCTGCATCCCGCAGTTCACGGGTTATTTTTTCGGCCTCTCCTCTCGACATTTGGCGGTTCAGCAGGGTCTCGTCCTGCGCGACTACTTCACATCCACAGGAGCGGCAAAAGTCGCGACGATCTGCCCCAACGTTTGCAGGATGGGTCGGGCCGCAGATACAGCGCAATGTTCCCAGGGAGGAGAAGTTCATCAAAGATTCTGAATCGCGAATGCCGAACGGACGTACGGGCGAACGAAAAAGAGCGAAGGCGAGGCCCGCAAAGGCTCCTCCCGTGACCGGGAGCATGGCCTGATGAGCAAGTAGATTCTGAAAAGATACCGCAGCCTGGATCATCAGCATTGTCTTCTCCCTATGCGGCGGTTGCTTTTCTGAACAACCACACGATCAATTTATTCGTTCTAGATAGATCCAGAAATGGCACGTGCAGCTTTCCCTGTACAACTTTAGTTTTGAAATCGCACTTCGGTCATGCTACCGATCGGGCATTGCCGTTTGCGTTGCTCGACTTCGGAGGACCTCGGTGGTTTGCCGCAGAAGCTTGTCTATCCGACAAGGCCTTCGTTATCTGCAGGGCGACGAGACCAGAGGAGAAACACACATCCGAGCACGGCCAGAAAGAGAATGCAGGCCAGGATCACCTCCTGCAAAGACCGCTTGATGGAAGCTTCTGCGCGGTCAATGGCTGTGACGCGCACCAGCGGCGAGGACGAGGCCGATTCGATCAATGCATCCTGCAGGCAAGGCATGTAGACACTCATCTGATCGAGCGACAGGTGGCCTTGCCCGCTCCGCTGCCCATAGGTGAATGTCCACCCGCTGTTGGCGACGCGATCGAAGTAGAGGGTGCCCCGTCCGTAGTGCAGTATCCTGCGTCCACCGGCGACCGTGTCCTCATAGATGGTTTCATCTCCTTGAAGCGGTGTGCCACAGTGGTTCAACACCGCTTCCGCGTCTCGCGGCAGGGCAAGCGCCGTTGCGGGAACGAGGGTAATTAGGGTAGACAAGCAAAGTGCCAGGTGCTTCATGGGAAACGCTCCCGTCAACTCATTGCTAGTCAGTGTTCCGTGGTACCGGCAGAAGCGAAATGACACGGACGGGGGATGTTCCACGTGGAACGCACCTGCTATCAGGAAGTCAGCTGTAGACATGCAGCACGGACCTTTCGGAGCCAGGCAGCCGATACATCCTGCCAGGATCCTCGGAGACCAGGGACTCCGTAGTGAGAAGTGCCAGGTGACCCCCTTGCTTCAATCGCTGCCGGGCCACTCGCTCGGCCTTCTCTGGCTCATCGACCGCGCGCATCGTGACCACGTCGAAGAAGCGTTCCGGAGACATAGCTTCGACTCGCCCGGCCCATACCTCGGTGGGTAGCGCTAGAGTCCGCACAGCCTCCTGCAGGAAGCTCGCCTTCTTCCTCTGGGCCTCCCCCAACGTGACCGCCAGATGCGGTAACGCCAGCTGAATGGGTATGCCAGGGAACCCCGCTCCCGAACCTAAATCTAACAATGTTTCCGAAGCTGGAAGATACCGCGCGACAAAAAGAGACTCCCCGAAATGCCTACGTACAATCTCCTCGGGGTCCCGGATCGCCGTCAGGTTCATCCGTGCATTCCAGCGAAGTAGAAGATCGAGATACAGGGAGAGACTTTGTAGCAGGGTGTCGGTCAGGTTGGGGTAAAACGGGGAAAGCAGCTCCGCGAAGCGTTCCCGGGAGACGGTTGGCGGCGACACGGCCTACGTGCTCCTTTGCCGTGCGGCGGCAATAAGCTGCTCGAACAGGGCTCGCGAGACTGGGGAAGAAAAGGTCCGCTCCGGATGCCACTGGACGCCAAGCAGGAACGGATGCTCACCCGCGTCCTCCAGTTCGAGCGCCTCGACCACTCCATCCTGGGGACAGCGTCCCGTGACCCGCAGCCCTTTGCCGGCAATCCCAACTGCCTGATGGTGAGAGGAGTTTGCCGGTATACGCAAGTCGGCTACGCGCTCCGTCGCTTTCCCTTCCGAGAGACTTTCCAGTAGCGACCCCGACGCGACAGCGACAGTGTGCGCGACCCCTACCGAGGCTCCCGCGGAATGGTTCACTGGAAGCGGAGCCAGATCCTGAACCAGCGTTCCGCCATGAAAGACATTGAGAGACTGTAAGCCGAAACAGATCGCCAGTAAAGGCTTTTTGACTTCGAACACCGTTTCAAGCAGCAGTCGGTCGACTTGTTCCCGAGCAGGATCGGCAGGCGCCGAGGCGGCGTGCCGTTCCTGCCCATACTGTACCGGGTCAACGTCTGCTGGGCTTCCCGTGAGACACACCGCATCGCACGCAAGCGCGAGGGTTCTCGCCTGTTGGGCTGAAAGGTCTAGCGGGAACAGCACGGGTTCGGCACCGCAAGCCGCCAGGCACTCCGCGTACACCGACCAGTTCTGCTCGTTGTAGGCACGATCGGTGCTGGTCGGTACCGGAACGGCAACACGGGGTTTCATCTTTGAGAAGTGTACTCCGGCAGGATGGGAGAACTGTGCTCCTCATAGAGACTCGCAATCGAGGCAAACAGACGTTCGGTAAGCGCCTCGGCGTCGCGCGTGGTAAGACCAGCGGTCGAGATTGGCTCGCCAACAACCAGTTTCAGCGGCCTGGGAGTGAGGTGGTAGACGTGAATGGGCAACAGTTCATACGTCCCGATCAGGGCCAGCGGCACAAGGCTCACCTGCGCCTTGATCGCCATGAAGGCCGCTCCTGACTGAAACGGCGTCATGCTTCCTTCCGCTGCGCGACCACCTTCAGGGAAGATAAAGATCGGCAAACCTTCCTGAAGCGTTTTCACTCCACGCAGCAGGCCGGCTACCGCGGACCGGGTCGAGTTTGTCTCGATGGGAACCTGCCCGGAGCGATGCAGGTACCAGCCGATGAAGGGAATCTTCCAAAGCGATTGTTTGGCGAGGATGCGGAATTGAAACGGAAGCTTGGCAAAGAGTACCGGCGTGTCGAAGTAGCTGAGGTGATTGGAGGCGTATACAGCTGTCCGATTCGGAGGCAGGCACTCGCGGCCAATGAGTTCGACTGGCGAGAAGCTGAGAAGCAGAAGGGTTCTTGCCCAGGTACGGGCGATCGCGTGCTGCTGCCGTCCGGACCGGTCCCACAGGCCGGCCAGAAGAGACAGAGAGCCGAATGCGGCCGTAGCCAAGGCAATGAGGGGCATCAAGAGGAGGTAAGTCAGCCAGCGAAGAGCTGGTTGCGGGCTTGAACGCGGCTGAGGCTCCACATCCGCAGCCTGACTCATCTTCGGCGGTCCGAGTAGAGGACGTTCCTCCGCGTGATGAGGAGAGTCGACCGGCTCAGGCATGGACTGTTTCTGCCGCAATCGCAAGAGATCGGATCTCTCCCACGAGGTAAACGGAGCCCGTGGCCAGAATCAGTCCTCCTGAGGGCGTGATCGCTCGAGCCTGCGCCAGGGCACCGGCCAGATGAGGAGCCGCATGGGCCGGAACTCCCAATGCATGCGCCGCCAGCAAAAGATCTTCCACTCCCGCGGAGCGACTGTTGGCAATGGGTGCCAGCAGCAGATGATCTCTGCGCCGGAGAGGATCGCCGTCCGCTGAAGAGTCGAAGAGCGGGAAAAGAATGCGCGACATCTCCGTGAGATTTTTGTCGCGCAGACACGAAAAGATCAACGTCCGCGGCTGCGCCTCGGGTAGCGTTGAGATCGCGTCGCGCAGAGTCCACGCTCCGGCGGGATTATGCGCGACGTCCAGTAACAGGTCTGGGGCAATCCACTCCAGGCGACCTGGCCAGTGCGTCTCCCGAACTCCCCGCTCCAGCGCTGTGTCACTGATCTGAAAGTCGTCATGCTCACGCAATTCAACTGCCGCCGCAAAAGCCAAGGCCAGATTTCTTTGCTGGTGCGTGCCGGCCAGTGGCGAGTCGACATGCACCACGTGGGACGTCCCACCCACTTCGCTGTGCAGGGTATACACGTTGCGAGAAAGTGCCGTTCCCCGGTCCTTGCTCCCGGTTCCGCTTCCATTTCGCAACGCTGGAGGCAGATAGCGACTGGCATCGATCGCACGCACGTCGAGAGATGTGGCGACCTGGCCGATCGCGAGGTTTGCCTCTGGATGCTGAGGCAAGGTGATCAGGGTTCCGCGCCTCCGCAGAATTCCACACTTCTCTGCGGCAATCTCCGCAATGGTCTCACCCAGGTACTCCTGGTGGTCGAGCGCAATATCCGTAAGGATGGAAAGCAGAGGTTCGACCACGTTGGTCGCATCCAGACGTCCCCCCAATCCGACTTCCAGCACCATGACGTCGGCCCGGTCGGTCGTTTCACCTCCGGCAAAGAAGAGGAAGGCGACGGCAGTCAGACGCTCAAAAAAACTAGGCAGCATCGGGAGTTGTGCCGAGGCGACCAGAGCTTCGCACTGAGCGTCTACCTGCGAGTAAAGCCGGGCAAACTCCTCATCCGCGATTTGCGTCAGCACCAGATTTCCGTCGGCGTTGTGAACCGATGAAACGCCATACTCTGAAGGAAGCACCGGTTGGGCCAGCTGAATTCGTTCGTTCACCTGCTGAAGATGTGGGCTGGTGTACAGGCCGGTGCGGTAGCCTGCAGCCGTGAGGATGGAAGCGAGTGTCGCGGCGGTGGACCCTTTCCCGTTGGTTCCGGCGATCAGCACCGCGGGAACCTGATCCTGTGGATTGCCTAGAGCAGCGCACAGAATTCTCATGTGGCTCAAGTCGAACTTGCGCACGACCTTGGAACCAGCGAATGGAACCAGAAGCTCCGGTCCGAGAGCGTGAAGATGATCCACTGCTTCCGCGTAGTTCATGGATCCATTCTAAAGTGCGATAGGCTTTTATACGGAAGTCTCCGATCCACCTCAGGCTTGCGTATTGTCTGAGGTGGATCGAGAGGCCATTTACTTTGCAGCCAACTCAACTTCTGGAATGAACCCGGCAATGAGGTCTTCACGTTTGACCGTACCCTGATCGATACCGCCAGTTCCTCCAGCCATGATGAATTGGATGTCTGTCACACCAATGAAGCCGAAGATCTGCTTCAGGTATCCAGTCTCCAAGTTGTAGCTCTCCAGTTGCGATCCAGGCTTGTAAACGCTTCCGGACGAAATTATGATCGTTGCCTTTTTATTTTTGAGCAGCCCCTCATAGCTCGAGGTGAAGGTCTCATTGATTCGCACGATGTGGTCAATCCAGGCCTTCAGGATCGCAGGTGTAGAGAAGTTATACATCGGCGTTCCAATGACGATCTCGTCCGCGGCCTTCAGCTCGGCAATCAATTCGTTTGAGATTTTGAGCGCCTCCTGGATCTCCGGAGAATGCTGTTCTGTGGGCGTGTAGGCCCCGGAAATCCAGGGCAGATCGACAAAAGGGAGCTTGGTGGCGCACAGATCCCGAGTGACTACCGTGCCATCGTTGTGATTCTTTTTCCACTCTTCAGCGAACTGGCTGATAAGAGCGCGTGAAACCGAGTAGTTTCCACGGGGGCTTGCGACCACCACGAGCAGACTGGACATACGGAGCAACCTCGATCAGAACGGATATGGTGTTTGCACACCTTCCCATCAGATGGAGCTTAGTCCGGATCGATGCAGATCCTTCTCACCTAGACCAGAGCAAGCACTGGCCTGCCGGACCAAGTTGCAGGCGAGGCCATTGTCGATGACGGCGTGAGTCTCGGAACGAGACTTACAGCGACCACTGTTGTGCGCCTCCTAGCAAAGCCGCGGCTGAGAATCTTGGATGGCCGGACCAATCCGGAACGTTGAAACCGATGCGGGGGTGAACGTCTCCGGAGGTGGAGGTGCTGTGCTGATTGGCGAGCGCCTCCGCGACGTGACGGCGTGTTACTTCCTGCTCGGTTTTAGAGGTGCGAGACCAGTACACAAGAAAACCCTGGCCGCATACCTTACAACGAACATCGCTCACAGAGTCTGAAACTTTACAAAGGACCTGCATTGTAGTTTCCTGCCTTTCAAAGGTCTGATTTTGCATTCATGAGTGTGTCTTCAGAGTTTACAGCCCATGGACGAGCAGAAGACTAGCTTCTTTTCTCATACGCTGCCCATACCCCTTGCGATATTCCCGGAATGGGAGCATATGTATGCCTCTCGGCCCGGGGTGGCATGCTTACGCTCCAAGGTGTACCAATCTCGTTCTGCCTGTGTAGATCCGCTTCGCCGGGCGGCGTTGGTATCCTCGCGCCAAAGCACATATGCTGGAAGCTCGGAGAAACGATGCAAGAGCAAAGCACAATCCTTGATTCATCCCAGCCATCCATTCAGGTCCAACTTCCCGATGGCAGCATGCGCGTGGTTCCGCAGGGAACTACACCGTTTCAGATCGCCGAATCCATTTCGCCGCGCCTGGCAGCCGTTGTCGTCGTGGCCCGCGTGCGTGCTCTTGCCGGGCTGGACATCAACCAGGCTGAAGGCGGACAGAGAGATGCACCGCAGGATGCGAGCCAATCCGCCGAAACCATGTATGGCGCCGATGATCCCGAAGCGGAAAAGCTTATAGACCTGAATACTCCCCTAAGCGAAGACGTAGCTCTCTGGCTGCTGAAGGAGCAGGACGAGGCCTCGCTCAAGGTGATGCGTCACTCCGCGGCGCACGTGATGGCCACCGCCATCCTTGAGCTGTTTCCCGAGACCAAACTTGGACACGGCCCGGCAACCGACACGGGCTTCTTTTACGACGTCTACCGAGAACAGCCTTTCTCCGACGCCGACCTCGCCGCCATTGAAGCACGCATGGCGGACGTGGTAGCACGCGATGAACCCTTCGTGCGCGAGTCAGAGGCTCGCGAAGTCGGCCTCAGCGACTACGAACAGGAGGGCGAGTTCATGAAGGTCCACTTCATTGAACGCTTTACGGAGCCCGGCGACGACATCTCGCTCTACCGCAATGGAGACTTCGTCGACTTCTGCCGCGGACCTCACATGCCGTCCACCGGTCGCGTCAAAGCCTTTAAAGTGACCTCCGTCGCCGGTGCCTATTGGCTAGGCGATGAGAAGAATCAGCAGCTCCAGCGCATCTATGGCACGGCCTTCTTCAACGACAAAGAGATGAAGGCGCACTTTGCACGGCTTGAAGAGATCAAGGCTCGCGACCACCGCGTTCTCGGCAAACAGCTTGACCTCTTTTCGATCCAGGAGATCGCCGGAGCCGGTCTCATCTTCTGGCATCCGAAGGGCGGACTGATACGCAAGACCATGGAAGACTGGATGCGTGAAGAATGTATCCGTCGCGGTTACGATCTCGTGTACACCCCACACATCATGCGCCGCGAGCTCTGGAAGACCTCCGGTCACGAGGGCTTTTACGGCCAGAATATGTACCCTCCCATGGAGCTCGACGACGCCGAGTACCGGCTCAAGCCCATGAACTGTCCAGGCCACATCCTCATTTACAAGAACACTCCCAAGAGCTACCGCGACCTGCCGGTGCGTTACGCCGAGCTCGGCAACGTCTATCGCTATGAGCGCTCCGGTACCATGCACGGCCTGCTTCGCGTGCGCGGCTTCACGCAGGACGACGCCCATATCTTCTGCACTCCAGGCCAGATTGAAGACGAGGTCGTGGCTTGCATCGAGTTCGCGCAGAGTGTGCTCAACACGTTCGGCTTCGCGGAGTTCAAAGTGGAGCTGTCTACGTGGGATCCCAGCGATGCGAAGAGCTACACCGGTAGCCCGGAGAACTGGGAGCTAGCCATCTCTTCGCTGAAGAATGCACTCGACCGCAAAGGCATTCCATACCGAACCATTCCGGGCGAAGCTGCTTTTTACGGCCCCAAGATCGACATCAAACTTGTCGACGTTCTTGGCCGGCTCTGGCAGCTGTCGACCGTGCAGTTCGACTTCAACCTGCCCGCGCGTTTCGAGCTCACGTACAAAGGTGAGGATGGCGAACTGCATCCGCCTGTAATGGTGCACCGCGCGCTCTTTGGCTCAGTCGAGCGCTTTTTCGGCGTGCTTGTGGAGCACTACGCCGGAGCCTTTCCGTTGTGGCTCGCCCCTGTGCAGGTGGGCCTTGTGCCAATCTCTGAGAAGCACCTCGACTACGCGCACAAGGTGAAGACGAAGCTGGAGGCAGCGGGCCTGCGCGTAGAGCTCGATCAACGCAATGAAAAGATGAATGCAAAGATTCGGGAGTTCGGCGTGGCCAAAGTGCCTTTCATCTTGATCCTCGGCGACAAGGAGGAAGCCACGGAATCTGTAAGCGTCCGTACCCGCGGCAAAGGGGATGAAGGGAGCGTTACGCTGGACGCCTTCCTCTCTCGATGCAGAGCTTTAGTTGAGGAAAAAAGTGTGGCTTTGTAGGGAGACTGGCTAATGTCCAAGTCATGCGGAGCGATAGGAGAGATGCAGTTTCCTAGTTTTGCCGCAGGTATGAGCAAGACGTAGATTTCCCTCGGGAATGAGAACAAAGGGGCCACAGGCGACGATCAATCCATTGTTACGCAGCCTCCAAGACAAAGCTGGAGGCGCGAGGGCTCGCTTCAACTAGCTGCAGTTCCTTCCTCAAGCAGGCGGAGGTAGGGAAGATAGCAGACCAGGCGTCCAGGCCTTGGAGTCATCTCAACGATGAGTTGCAGAGCCTGTAGATCGGCCAGAGCGGCACCGACTGTGTTGAAGCTAAGACCAGTTTCTTGCGCAAGCCGCGTTGGCGAGGTATAGGGCGTCTTTTGCAGCTGGTGCAGCACCTGAATTGCTGAGCCTTTGCGCGGCCCTGAGTTCTTCACAACGGACTCATTCCTACGGAAAAGATCAAGTATGTCCGCGGCGAGGTTAACTGCTTTTTCAGAGGTGGACGATACTCCCTGGAGAAAGAAATCGATCCACTCCTCCCACTCGCCTTCCATACGAACTCGCTGCAATAGCTCGTAATACTGGTCACGATGCTGCTTCAAATAGAGTGACATGTACAGCATGGGCTGTTTCAGCACACCCCGCTCCACCAGTAAGAGGGTAATCAGCAAGCGGCCAATGCGTCCGTTTCCATCCAGGAAAGGATGAATCGTTTCAAACTGCACATGCAGCAAGGCGCACTGAATCAGGACGGGATAGCGTTCTGCACCGCTGTGAAGAAAGCGCTCAAACTCTCCGAGAGCGATGTTCATATCGTCTACGGGAGGGGGAACAAAGAAGGCGTTTCCTGGTCTCGATCCTCCGATCCAATTTTGTGAAGTACGGAACTGTCCTGGGGTCGATCTGCTTCCTCTTCCGCTGCGCAAAAGGACCTCATGCATCTCCCGGATGAGCCGAAGACTGAGCGGAAGGTTCTCCAGTCGACTTAATCCATGGCGAAGGGCACCGACGTAGTTGGATACCTCGACGGTGTCATCATTACTGGTCTCCGGCTGGAACTCAAAGAGCAAAAGGTCGGCTAATGTCGATTGGGTTCCCTCGATCTGCGAGGAAAGGACGGCTTCCTTGCGGATGTAGAAATCTATGAAGGTGTCAGGATGCGGCAGGATACGAGAGAGCCCGTCGAGTCTTCCGAGCATCTGGTCAGCCAAAGACAGGTTTCGCCCGGTCTGGTCACCGAGCTCCAGCTCCGGCACAGGAGGTAAAGGATTGGGAAGGAAGGCGGCGAATGACTCGGAGGCGACCTTCTCCTTCTTGAACTTACCCTGCTCAGGCCTACGCATGAGAAGATTCTAATCTGTTTCAAAGTAGCGGCTAGATTGAAATGGACCTAGAGTGTGTTTCAGAAACTGAAATGGTAGTGCGGGGAGTTTCAATGTAGCGGCTAGATTGAAATCGGTGCAGGTTGAGTTTCAATTTTTGCAACACTGCGCTGCAATCATCAACCAGTAACGATGCCAGCGGCAAGGAAAGACAGGCCGATCGCCAGAACGTCTTCGCCAAGGGCGACGGGAAGGTCGGCCATACCATTTTTGCTGGTAAGCCTCTGGCGAAGATTGAAGCCGAGGAAGGTGCCGGCGAGGGCGGAGACGGCGCCGAGCAAACCTCCTTCGATGGCGGAGCCGTGCAGACCGGTGGCGGCGAGGGCTCCGACGAGAGCGCCGAAGGCGACACGAGAGATGAGCGGGAACGGGGCGGTACGGTTGGGAGTCCTGGGAAGCTTGTCGCCGATGTACTCGCCGAGTGCGAGAAGGACGAACACGATCACCGTGACAGGCTTGGCGGTCCAGAAGGCCCAGGTGCCGGAGACGTCCAGATTGCCTCGGTAGGCGAAGAAGCAGAGGACGGCCATGGGGGTCATGGCACGGAAGCCAGTCATCGCCCCGAGGACCGGAATGGCAATGAGCCAGGCAAGGATGGGCATGGACATGAATTGGTCCTCAGGATACGGGCGATCTGGCGGCGCGGTTAGGGGCGAAGGTAATCGTAGAGGGGAAAGTCGTCCGCGAGGGCAGCGACTTCGGCACGGATGCGGGCGAGATGGGCAGCGTCGGAACGATGCTCCAGGGCGTCGGCGATCCACGTTGCTATCGTCCGCATTTCTGGTTCCTTCATGCCGCGAGTCGTAAGGGCCGGAGTGCCGATGCGGATGCCTGAAGGCTTGAGGGGCGGGTTGGTGTCGTAAGGAATGGCATTTTTGTTGATTGTTATGCCTGCCTCGCCGAGAGCGTACTCGGCTTCCGAGCCGAGCATTCCTCCAGAGAAGACATCGATGAGGATAACGTGGGTGTCGGTACCTCCAGAGATGATGCGCAAACCCTTTTCGGCGAGGCACTGAGCAAGCAGCTTGGCGTTCGCGACAACCTGGGCGGCATACGCCAAGAAGGCGGGGTCAAGCGCCTCGCGGAAGGCGACAGCTTTGGCCGCAACGACGTGCATGAGGGGACCGCCCTGCTGTCCGGGAAAGACGCTGCGGTCGATGCCGGCGGCGAACTCCTGTCGGCAGAGAATGAGTCCGGCACGCGGACCGCGCAGGGTTTTGTGCGTGGTGGTGGTGACGATATGCGCGTGAGGGACAGGCGAGGGATGGGCGTGGCCGGCGACGAGGCCGGCGAAGTGCGCCATGTCGAC
The DNA here is from genome assembly GCA_964246225.1 of uncultured Acidobacteriaceae bacterium. GTDB lineage: Bacteria > Acidobacteriota > Terriglobia > Terriglobales > Acidobacteriaceae > Edaphobacter. The sequence continues at coordinate 36,939 of CAXTQE010000001.1, forward strand.
GAGAAAGTAGGCATTAACTTTGTCCGCGATGGCGCGCATACGAGCGAAGTCAAACTGGCGCGGATAGGCGCTTCCGCCGCCGATGATGAGTTTGGGTTTGACCTCGATGGCCTGTTGCTCCAGTTGGTCGTAGTCGATCACTTCGGTGTCGCGGCGAACCTGGTAGCCGGCAATGTTGTAGAGCTTGCCGGAAAAGTTGAGCTTGTGGCCGTGAGTGAGGTGTCCTCCATGGGCCAGGTCGAGGCCCAGGATCGTGTCACCGGGAGTGAGCAGGGTCATGAAGGCGGCGGCATTGGCCTGTGATCCGGAGTGGGGCTGAACGTTGACGTGCTCGGCTCCAAAGAGGAGTTTGGCGCGATCGCGAGCGAGATTCTCGACGACATCGGCGTACTCGCAGCCGCCGTAGTAGCGTTTGCCCGGATAGCCTTCCGCGTACTTATTGGTGAAAACGGAGCCGGCGGCTTCAAGCACGGCGCGGCTGACGAAGTTCTCGGAGGCGATCATCTCGAGGCCTTCGTGCTGGCGGAGAACTTCCTTAGCGATTTGCGAGGCGACTTCTGGGTCGGTGTCAATGAGCGAAGCGGCAAGGTCGATCGGCATACGACAATTTTATGCGTGGTTCGAGAGGCAGCGCAGGACGTCGGGCTAAGAATGTTGGTGAAGCGCGAAGCAGGGCAGCTTCGATGAGAGAGAGCGAACTACTCCAAGGTAATGTGACGGTCGTACTGGAGGCAGCAAGAAAGTTGCGCATGTTTAGAGGAGGTCCGCCGATATGGATAACAGAGGGCGAAAAGATGCCCTCCCAGGGAGAATGAAATGGGCGACTTAATGATTGCGTTGGCGTTTGTGGCGATGGTGCTTTCACCGTGTGTGGTGGCGTTGATCCGGCTACCGGAGCTGGAACAGGCAGATGCGGTAGACATGTCAGAAGGCGACGTGTTGAGCAGGTTGCGGTAGGGCTGTGGGCGTGGCGGCTAGCTTCTTGAAGGCGCTGTAGATGAAGCGGCTGAGATACCAGCCATCGAGGAACTTGTAGGGCGTTTCACCGGTGGTGTAGTGCCCGCAAGGAAGAACTTTAGCGACGTAGTCGATTCCGTGCTGGTGGAAGTGTCTGAGAATGTCGAGGGAGAATTCCTCGAGGAAGGTGAGGTCCCAGGTGGCGTGAACAACAAGAACCTGCCTGGGACTGGCGGCGAAGCGCTCCATGTAGGCCATGGGACTGATGCCGCGAAAGGTTTCGCGTAGAAGTGACTGGGTAAGGCCTCCATCTTCAAAGGCCTTGCGAATGTGCCGCGTGCTTTGGCCCGTCCAGACGACGTCTCCAAACCATGTGGCTGCATGGTTGAAGGCGCAGACCTGCAGACGCGGATCGTGAGCGGCTGCGATGAAGGCGTAACAGGACCCAAGGGAGGTGCCGAGAATACCGAACTGTTCGTAGCCTTGCTGTTCCAGCCAATCCAGACAGGAGCGAACGTCCACGACGCCCTGTTGGCAGGCTGCCATCGTTCGGCCGACGTTGGCCGAGACCGCATAGTCGGAACGTTCAAGTTCCGCGGGACGGCGGATGTCGTGGTAGGGCTTGGACAGGCGCAGACAGGAGATGCCGAATCGGTTGAAGATGGCGCAAAGGGCGTTGTGAGAGAGTCCGTCTGCATTCCACTGAGGCATGACGATCATGGCTTGACGCGGTTTGCTCTGATTTTTCGGATTTGAGGGAGCGGGGAACCACCGCGCGTTGACTTGATCATTCTCCGGATGGGGTGACCGGACAGCCGAGGTAAATCGAAGGAACTGTACGGTCTTGAGCTTTCCGGAAGCAGCTTGGCGTTTCAGCTTGTCGTCCTTCTCAAGCGTCTCCGGGCGAACGTTTGTGGGAAAGAGCAGAGGGTGCCGGGTCTCCAGGCGGAAGTCGGTTGGTGTCGTGTAGCCGAAGAACTCGGAGGAGTTTTGCTCGATTTGTAGGCTTAAAGCGATAAGCTTGCCCAATTCCCCGTTAGCAGGCACAGCTCCCCGCAGTTCAGGAAGCCAGTCAAAGCCCCACTCCAGCGGACGCACGATGCGATTCTTGTCCCGTTCCGTGAGCGCTGTCTCCCAGGCAATCATCCACTTCGCATAAAGCTGGGAAAGCATAGGCCTCAGTTTACCAATTGAGGGACCTAGTGGAGAAGCCCCTAGAACGAGCTGTTTGGAGCTCTTGCGAGGGTTTTGGGGGAGGGTGGAGCAGTACGACTTTTCGGGGATGGAAGTGCAGAAACGGGACCGGATTTCGGCCCTATAACAGCGAAGTAAAAGCGAACATCCACGTTCACAACGAGGTAGGAGGAAAACCTCGTCTATTTGTGGCCATGATATTTGCTAACACATTGGCTAAATTGGGCTTAGGTTCGATTGGGAGCTCTGCAAAAAGATGCATTGACAGGGTAATTTGAGGACGATACAACAGCTAAACTTTCTTCGTCTGGCAGGTTACCGGCCGGGCAATAAGAGAGACGCAGAAGATGCATTGCTCTCGAAGCTCGAAAGAGGTAGCCGCAATAGGCGAGGAGGCTGTGTTTCCCAGGACGCAGCAGATTTGATGAATAGCAGTACGCGGTGCGACCACCGGAACCCACGCTGCAAAGGGTACGGGGACACGTGTCCGGGTACTCCCTAACAACCTGAGTGAGCCCATTCCGACTGAAAGTATTGAGGCTCGCCGGGGGGAGACATCCTGCCTTGGAGAAAGAAGAAATGGATTATTTGCGTATTGATTTGAAGGTATGTGAAGGGTGTGGAGCGCTTTGGCTCCGGCCCGGAGCGGCAAAGACTGTGTATTGCCTGGCTTGCACACGCAAACTGGCCGAGTTCCCGGCGCCGAGGCGCAGACGGCAGGCTGGGCGCACCGGAACGCGTGTGGGAGTGCAACGCTGCAGAGAACAGCGAGCAGAGCGGCTGCTAGGAGGTGCCCGATGAGCGCAGCCATTGTGATAAGACCGTGTTTCCTCATTTTGGAAAGGGTTCAAGCGACTGAAGCGTCCGCTCCATCCAGGGCGGAACGAAGCAGGAAGAGTTCGCTCCAGTTAGTGCGCGCTTGTCCGCCGGAGACGGATCCGGAGTCACTGAAGGCGCCGCAGGCCACGCCACTGCGGACGAGCGCGGCCGACCACGCAGGCTATCCGTTTTACCGGAAGTACACGGAAGGGATGTTACGGAGATACGGCAAGCTGTCCATGGAATCCGGGCGTGTTCCTTCGATGCTCGGGCAGGAGATGTTCCGGGGAAAGGTAACGAACTACAAGGTGCATGGTTTCGACGATGTCGTGATCTTTGTGCACGATGTGGAACATTGCCTCAAAGGCATGACCCTGGTGCAACAGCACCTGCTTCAGCGAATCGCCCTGCAAGGCTATACGCAGGGGGAGGCGGCGGCTCTGCTGGGGGTTTCGTTGCGAACGCTCATTCGACGTTACAACGCAGCCTTGGATGAATTGACGCGGTTGTTTCTGAGGAGGAAGATGCTCCAGCCCCTTTCGGCAGGCGCTGAGGGCTAAGCTAAAAAGTTGTCAAGCCCCCTGGGGCCACTCACATGCCTTAAGCGTTTGATTCTAAACGAGTTCCAGTCTGAAAAAAGTTGGCATAAGTACCTCTATCAGTCTGGTATTCTTGAAATACAAGTGAAGGACAAGCGGGAGCGGCGCCCTCTGGGTTGCCGCTCCCGTTTTGTTTTGTGCTTGGGCAACGAGGATCCGGCGATGAAAAGAGCACGTACGACCCGGAGCAAGCCGGCGGAACCGAGGCGGAACTGCTGGTCGAAGAGTCCGGAGTATGCCAATGAGGAGGATGTCCGGGACAAAGCCCGGAACGAGATCGTGAACGCACTGCCCGCCTTAACAGTAGCCCTGTTGGACAAGGCACGTGAGGGCAGTGTCGCGCATATGAAGCTGTTGATCCAACTGGAGCGCGATCTGGCCAAACCTGGGCCGGATGAAGGCCAGGGCAAGAACCTGGAGCAAATCCTGACGGAGCAATGGGCGAAGTATGCGAACGAGGGTGTCGGGTGAGGCCTGACAGTGTCTACGGCTCTGGAACGAGGCAGTGGTCGGGCTTCGTGAAGGCTCGGGGAAGACCTGGAATGGAATGAATAAGGAGGCTGAATGGGGTTTGAGGATGGGCGTC
>CAXTQE010000001.1:41193-58135 GCA_964246225.1 uncultured Acidobacteriaceae bacterium
GAAGACCTGGAATGGAATGAATAAGGAGGCTGAATGGGGTTTGAGGATGGGCGTCCTCGTGGAGAAGGAAGAGCTGGGTGCCGGTCCATGGCAAGACCGGGTGCGCTGGCGATGCGGGCGATGGCGGTGGAATTTCCTGAGGTGCACGGGCACCCGAACCGGCTGCCGTTTGAGGGATGCCTGACGCTGGTGGATGCACCGAGCGATAAGGCGCCGAGCGGTTCCCGTGGGCACCGGGTCGTGTTGACGCGAAGTGCCGCGGAGGCTGCGTTGCCGAGCCTGCTTGGGATGGCGGTGGATTACAAAGCCGGATGGGATGGTCACGATGCTCGGCAGAAATGCGGGATCATCACGAGCGCGGAGATCGAGGGCAAGCAGCTGATGGTCGAAGGCTATTTGTTTGCACGAGATTTTCCGGAGATTGAGGCCGCGGTGGGCCGTGATGCTGAGCCGGAGCTCAGCCGCGCGATGGGTATGAGCTACGAGCTGGCGGATGCGCATGTAGCGGATATGCGGGCGTCGGTTTGGACGCTGACGAAGGTGACGTTTACCGGTGCCGCGATTCTCTTGCGGGAGAAGGCGGCTTATCGGGGAACGAGCTTTCGGTTGCGGCGGGGAGTCAAGCGGCCGGTTGGACGGGTGGCGGCTTCGCGATAGGTGAGCACCACTGGGGCAGGAAGCAGATACGGCGATTCTGGTTCTTGTCAGAATGACGAACGCATTGTGCATGGGAGACGGAATGAGCTTTGTTGGAGTGTTGACGGCTGTTGGCAAGGATTTCGCCAAGGGCTTGAAGTTTGCGGTCGAGTATGCGGTTCCGGTGGAAAAGCTGGTGGGATTGATGTTGCCGGGGAGCGCTCCGGCGATGGGCGCGGCCGCAGATGCGACAACGCTGATCCAGAACGCGGTGCTGCTGGTGGAGCAGAAGTACGCAGCCAGCGGAGTGCAGAGTGGGACGGGCGCGCAGAAGCTGGCGGAGGTGATGCTGCTGGCCGGGGATGCGGTTTCGACGCTGCTGTCGAAGGCCGGCATCGATGCAACGGCGGACTATGTGCAGATCCTGGTGAACGCGGTGGTCGCGATTCTGAATGCGCAGCCGATGCCTGCAACGGTCGCGGGCAAGTAAGGGGGACGGATGGAGATGCAGATGGAAGTATTGAACGAGATGAGCGCGTCGGAGTCGCTGGTGGAACGACTGAATGCAGCAGCGGCGTTGGTTGAGCAGGCAGCGGAGCGGTTGGCCAGGCTGGAGATGCAGGCGGGTCAGGGTGCACGTGAAGAAGAGCTGCAGCAGAGGCTCTCCGAAGCCGAGAAGACGATTGCTTCGTTGAAGGCTTCGGGGCGGAAGACGACGGCCGGCGGCGCGGCTTCGTTGGTGGCGAAGGAAGGCGGCTCGTTGAATACGGGCGCTGTGGATGCGGCGTTAGGCAGCCTGAGCGTGGAGCAGCGGATTGCGGTGAAGGCTGGGTTGCTGCGGGCCGGGTTAGTCGGCTAGTTCGGACCTGGTAAAGGCAAAACAGACTTCCTTCCCAGTGCTCAGGATAGTGCGAGTGCCTGCGGAAGGTTTGCGCGTTGCGATGAGCGGCGTTTAGAGCAGTGCGTCCCCTGGGGGACGAAAGGGAGAAGATGAACATCAATTTTACTGATATCCATGGTGCGGCAGATTACATTGGACCCGGCGCGATCGAAGTTCCGCTTTATCAGACAGAGATCCTGGATCTGGTACAGCGGCGCGGTATCTTTGGGCAGCGCATCAAGCAGGTTCCGGCTACGGGTCATCCGTCGCGCTATTTTGAAGAGACCGCGATTCCCTCACCCGCGGCGAGCAGCGGATTCGTCGATCCTCGTAACATCGTGGCTCCGTTGGTCAGCCCGACCCGCGTGGAGCGCAGCGTTCCATTGAAGGCCCTGGTTGCGCAGATCAACTACAACCTGTTCGATATCGAACTCGGCCGGCAGCAAAGCCAGTTTGCGTATCTGCAGGCGAAGGATCTTACCGACACGGTCGATGGCGTTCTGCGCACCCATGACATTGCGCTTTGGAATGGCACCGATACCAGCCTAAGCTCGCCGACCACAGCGCAGTATTTTGGCGCGGCCGCGCAGATTGCGGGTGGCGGTAACTCGCTGACGATCGGCACAGCGCAGAGCATCGTCGATGGCCTGAAGAGCGCCGTGGCCCAGATGCTTTCCAACACCAGCTTCGGTGTACGTCCGACGGCAATCTATGCGAACCCGGTTCTGCTTGACCTGATCGATCGCGAGATGAAGTCGGAGTTCAATGTGGTGCTCAACACTCGCGAGATCGAGGGTGGTTTCACGGTCAAGACGCTGAGCACGCAGGCGGGCGACCTGCCTCTCATTCCTGAGTGGACTCTTCCTTACACGGGAACTCCCGGCTCGGGCAGCGCAGTGCTTCCGGCTTACATCGTGACTGAGGACCTGATTGAGTATCACTGGCTGAGCGATGCCAATCCACGCATCTTCCAGCTCGGTGTTCCGGGCTCACTCGCGTCGCAGTACGTTGTGGTGAAGTTTGGCGCTGTGGTGGTGAAGGGCGCAAGCTACGCGCACTACCAGGTGCTGGTCGACCGCTAAGCTGTTTCGTTGTGCAGGCGGGATCGGGGATTCTACCCCGGTCCCGCCATTCTTATGTGCGCGTATAGGGAGGGTGAGATGGGGTATTTGTTGCCGGCAGACTATGCGGCGTTTGGGCTCGGAGCGGATACGCCGGATGAGTTGGTAACGATGGCCTCGGCGCTGATGGAAGCACACTGCAGGCGGCCTTCACTGATGGCAACGCAGTACACGGAGCGAATCCGGCTGACAGCTGGAGCGCAGACAGGACGGTTGAGCTATGGTCCGCTCTTGCCTGGAGCGTTGATTAGTGCGCGGGTGCGGTATGCGAGGGGTCGCCGCGGCGAATATGCCGACCTGAACCCGAATCAGCAAATGGGTTTTCAGATTGCGACGGCGTTTGGCTTACCGGGAACGTGGTCGGCACTGGACGTGTCCACGATCGATGTATGGGCAAATGCGCGGGAGCTTACCTTTCCTGCGAACTTCCTTGGGCTCGGATACAACGAGGCAGAAGTGACGTACACGGGGGGAATTGTAACCGTTACGGATCAGTTGAAGACCGCTTGTGCACAGGTCGTTCGGAATGCACAGGCCACACCGGCGATGAATGTGAAGTCGAGCCGGATGGACACAATGCAAATGCAATATTTCGCAGACACGCTGATCGATGATGGAGTGCGTGCGCTGCTGAAAGGGTACGTTGCGGAGGCGCTTGGATGAGTGGACCGATGCAAGTAGCGGATACGTTGCTGCGGAGTGTGGGAGGACGAACAGTACTGTTACATGTTCCGGCTCCGGCAGTGCAGGGCGATTTGGGCGAGCAGCTTGGACTGGCCGCGCCGCTGTTTCAGGATGTGGCCTTGGGTCCGGTGGTGTTCCGGAAATTGAAGCCGAAGATAGCGACCGCGCAGACAGAACGTGCAGCACAGTATGAATTGCTGGTCTCGGCTTCCGCGGTGGTTCGAGCGGTGGGGTCGCTGGCGTTTGGAGCGGCCAGTCTGCTGTTTGCATCCGCGGCTGGAGTGCTGGTAGACGGAGCTTTGTTTGAGATTACCTCGGCGACAAGTTCAGAGGCGTTCGGGGAAGTCTACCTCTATCGGCTTGGATTGAATGGACCGGCGGCGGGGTTGGTTTAGCGGCTTCGCAGATCTTCCTAGAGCCGTAAAACGAGGGACTTCTGGCTTGCCAGGATGACGACTCCCGAGACAAAGGGGATCCTCCGCTTCGCGAAGGATGAAAGATCGGATAGGCGGAGGAGTAAATGAGTTTGCAGGTGGCAAAGGACACGTTTTATAAAGTGCTGCGGGATCGGGTAGCGACCGCCAATCCAGCGCGCACGGTCGTGATACGCGGCGTGATACGGCCGGGCGTGGTCGTGCAGGAGAATGAACTTCCCATAGCGGCGCTCGACGGGATTGCACCTGCGGATGCGTTCTGTGTGCGGTGGACGGAGCTGCGCGTCGACGGGCGTGGCGCGCTCCCGCTGGTGACGGCTGTGTGCGAGATCCGGTATGCGACCGACGGAACGGCTGCAATGGCCGGCCTGGATCGAGGCCGGGCGCTGGGAGCCATGGATGCAGAGCTGGCGGCTGCCGTGAGACTCGCTCCGCAGAGCGCAGGAGGCGACATGGTGGCCGAGATCGCGGGAGGAGGAGCCTCCACCGTGACGTCTGCGGGGACGAGAGTCTTCTGGGGAGATCTGACGTTCAAGCCGGCCGTGATGAAGAACGAACGGATGGAGCGTACGGCGGAGGTGGAGGTGTTCTGTTATGGCTACTAGTGCTGTTTTGCTGATTCCGGGAGTGGCTCCTATAGCACGCCGGGTTCGGGCTTACTTTGCGCCTGTGAATCGCGTTTCCGGGCAGCCGACGTTGTTCGATCCCGCGGGCATGGCTGCGTTTGCGCTCGATGCGCCGGCCGCGCCGTGGGTAGATCTGGGCTGGTGCACAGGCTTCGCGAGGAAGAGCGGCGCCAAGGTGGAGGCGCTGGTGGCTGGGGCGCCTGGTGTGGCCGTGGGTCAGGTACGGACGGCGACGGCCGCGACGGTAGAGCTCGAGTTCGATGCCTGGGGCAAGCTGCAGATGGCGTTGAGCGCGGGCTGCCAGCAGATGAACGTACTGAAGACCCAGGCAGGTACGGCGGCCAACGGGAGCGGCGGCGCTGCGCTTGCGGCGGTGGCGCTGACGGCCGGATCGAGTGCGACCTCGGCAACGGCGCTCGACGTAGGGACGACAGCAGCGGCTGGTTTCAGCGTGGGCGATGTGGTGGCGGTCGATGTGGACTATGCCGGAACGACGGGCTTCGTGGGCAGCGGCGTGAGCGGCGGATATGTGAAGAGTGCAGCCTCGATTGGGGCGGACGTGGACTACGTGAGACGTATCACGCTCAACGTCGCACGCGTCACGGCAATCGCGGGGGGAGTCTTGACGCTTGGCTCGGCTCTGCTGGCGGGAGTGCCGGCGGCGGCGATGAAGGTAAGCGGTGTGGCCGGATTCTGCGATCGCGAAGGAGGCAGTTTCTTCCAGGAGTGGTCTGCGCTGTTCTGCATGGAAGGTGTGCAAGGAGATCGGGTGTTCTATCACTACCCGCGGCTGCAGACGTTGGCCGGCGTGGCGGAGACGGTTGAGGACTTACCCGGTGAGCCGAAGGGGACACTGGAGCGGCTGCGGCTGGCTGGCAGCTTTCGGGCCTTGCCGGTACAAGACGGGAATGACGGGGAGATGGTGGTTTGTTTCCGCAGCTATCTGCCTGGGGTCATGCGGGCAATCTAGCTACGCGGAAGCGTATGTGCGCGGACAAGACGGCAAGAGTTTTGGGAGGTTCAATGAGGTTAAGGGAAGGTAGATGGGGGCTGGCACGGTTATGTCTGACGTGGACGCTGGCGCTGGGCGCAGCGGCAACGGCGGGTGTGGCGGGACGAGCGCAGAGTACATCCACACTTGCGACTACGCAGGTGACCGGCACGATCGAGAGGGCGGATGGGACGGCTGCGTCGGGAACGGTGCTGATCAGCTGGCCGGCATTTTCAACGACAAGTGGCGTGAGTGTGCCTGCGGGATCGACGGCGGTGACCCTTGGCGCAGGAGGCGCACTGAGCGTGCAGCTGGTTCCGAACGCAGGATCGACGCCGATGGGGAGTTACTACACGGCGATCTATCACCTGAGTGACGGCACAGTGACGCGGGAGTATTGGGTTGTTCCGGCGCAGGTGGGTGCGGTGCAGGTGAGCGCGATCCGGAGTACCGTGTTGCCCACGAGCGTGGCCATGCAAACGGTGTCGAAGGCCTACGTGGATACGGCCATCACGGCGGCGGTGACGGGCCATCCGCTGGATGCCTCAACCCCGCTGGTGCTGAAGGCAGGCGATTCGATGAGTGGGCCGCTGGTGCTGTCGGCGGATCCGATTGCGCCCATGCAAGCCAGCGACAAGCAATATGTGGATGCGCAGGTGGCTGGGGTGGCGATTGGGCTGGGGCAGAAGGTGAGTGCTCTCGCTCAGGCCACGCAGACGATCGCACAGCCGGCAGGCACGGAGCTCGACGTCAATATCCTCAACGGTGTTCTGCACGCGAACGATTATCCGAGCGGCGCAGGCAACAACGGCATTGCGAACGCGGCGGCGAGTGCAGATTGCGCGAGCGGCTGCCAGGTGCGGGCAGACCAGACCTACGCTTCGACGGAGACAGCCTCACCAACGACCTGGACCAATAAGACCCATGTGGAAGATGACCGGGGCGGGGCCGTCTATGAGAGTTTCCTGAACCCGCTTCCGCTGCAGAATCCGGGGCTGAATGCGGCGAAGACGATCACCGTGGTCTCCACGCAGTCGGCGCAGGCCGTGCGTGCAGCTACGGGATCCGGGCAGGTGTTTTCAACCGGCCTGGTAATCAACAACGAGGCTCTGGCGGGCGGGTCGAATCAGTTCCCGGCGTCGGTGCAGGGGTCGGTGCCTTACTTCAAGTCCACCTACACGGGCTTGAGCGTGGCAGGCACGAACTACACGCTCGGACAGCATGTGCTCTTCGGCGAGACGCAGGATTGTTACGGCGTCGGCGACTGCCTGATGGGCGGGATGTATATGCGGGCCTCGGGTGGATTCCGGGACAATGCGGATGAGGGTTCCCATCCGTTCGACAGGAACTTTGCCGAAGATGCAAGGGTGTTTGAGGGAACGTGTGCGCAGGGCTGTGCGCAGGGCGCAACAGTGCTGCAGGTGGCAGCTACGGCGAATAGCGGGACGCAAGGGGAGGGCCGCTATCTGATCGATACAAATCCGGCCAAGGTCATCGGCACGGGGACATTGATCGGTGGCGTACCGCAGGGCGGACGGCATCCAGTGGCTAACTTTACGGGGACCACGTTTCCGCTAAGCGTATTGCTGGATACGGCGCAGACGATTCCCTCGCAGGCGAATGTGATTGCTCCGGGCGCGGTATCGGTCGCGATTGTCACGAGCGGAGCTCCGACGGGCTACGCGACAAGCACAGCGGCGCTGCCGGCGGCGAGCGGTGTGGCCTGCGTGGCCGATATCGGAGCAGGTGGCGGCCAGTTTGAGACAGCGGCGTACACCGTGGTCGATGCGAGCCATGTGCAGCTGACACTGATTCGTCCGCACGCTTCAGGAGCGACGGTTGCGGTGGGCGGCTTGTGCGGCTATGGGCTGGAACAGACGGTCGATACCATCAACGGTATCCGCCAGGTCTTTCCTGTAGTGGCTTCTGCATCGGCTACAAGCTTGTTTTACGCAGGGGGCATTGACGCGATTGTCGGTGTGCAGGGCTCGACGAGTGCGTACGCCAATATCAATCTGGCCGTGGCTTCGATTGCACGCACCGGGAACGTGGTCTCGCTGACGACGATACAGAATATGCCGGCGGACATCAACGGCTTACCCATGACAATTCATGGGGTAACGGATTCGACTTACAACGGCACTTACGTTGTCACTACTTCCGGAGCTAATTCGCTCACGTATGTGGACAATGGACCTAACTCAACCAGCACCAGTGGCACGGTGAGTTATACAACGGGCGGCTTCACTCTTTATCCAATGGCAGAGGTACTCAGCGTCTACAACCAGACGACCAAGGCCGTGGATGGGCAGATGACTCTGGCTGCAAACAATGTGTCTTGGGCGGCGGGCGATTCTCTGGAATTGCCGCACTATTTTCAGGAATGGGTCTCGGCCGATCAAGATATTATTACCGAGTACACGCCGCGCGCTACAAGAAACCAGACAGCAGGCGTCTTCTACGCAGGAAACAATGGTCCGGGACTTTCCGGTTTTCAGATTCAGAATGCGGTGCCGGTGTCGAGTTACTTCGGCAATGGTGGTACGCACTCCGTTCCTAACTCGGGCCTGAATATTGTGGGCGTTTGGGGAAATGGTCTAGAAATGCAGGCAGGAGAAGGTGCGGCGGTCTCGGTGCACTGTAACTCGCATGGATGTAACACCTGGAACTCGGCTTATAACCTGTTCCAGATGGATACCGGAGTAGGCCAGGATAGCTTGAACTACTCGCCTGCTACAAGTGCTTTGACTTTCAATCTTCGGGGAACCCAGTTTCAGTTCACTCCCACGGGCATGACCGCGGGCACGATCCATGCAACGACCGTGAACGCGGGTACTGTGACAGGTCTATTCCAAGGCACGGTTGCGGCTTCCAGTCTGCCGGTGTTTGGCGGATCGGGCGCGACGCACGCGATCGGGGCGGTTCCGGATCCAGGAGCGACGGCGGGAACGACGCGCTTCCTGCGTGAGGATGGAAGCTGGGTGAACGGCAACGGCGTGGTGAGTTCTGCGAGCGGGTTTACAACGACGGGACCACCAAACCTTCCAAAGCGGAGCAGCCTGCTGGGCGAGTATCTGCTGGCTGAGGGTGCAGGAACGATTGCTCACGATACCAGCGGGGCGGGCAATGATGGATCGATTACGGGCGGTACCTGGGAGGGAACGACGGACCTCAACTTTACCGATCTCGCGTCTTACATCCAGCTGCCAACGGCGGTGAACCAGGCAAATACGTTCCAGTTTGCGATCTATGAGCCTCCGTTCGGAACCGGCTCCGGCGGTCTTCCCCCAGGCAATGGTGGGGAGTACAACTGGGGTTCGAATGCGGCTTTGCTGTGCGGCACGAATACGAGCTTTACCTGTTTGATCTCGACCTCCGTGCTGAACGGATTGATCTCGCCACGCTTCGATGCTTTTGGCACCAGCAGCACCGAGGCCTGTGAACCTCTGAGCGCGGGCTGGCATGTGGTGACGTTTGTGAACGGGCAGGGCGGCGCGCTTGACCACTGGTACTACGACGGTGCGGAGAGCCCTTGTTACATCAACCAGGGAACGGGTGGCATTACCCATCCGGCTTCAGGCAACTACCAGATTGGCGGCTCAAGCGAGCGTGGCGGCAACTGGTGGGCCGGCAAGGTGGCAGCGGCGTGGGCGTGGAGCACCTCGCTCAGCGCGAACGATGTGGAAGCGGCCTCTTCCGCGGCTACCGCGTACGTGAAGAGCAAAGGTGGCTTTACGCAGTATCGGCCGGTGCAGCATGCAAGCTCGGAGATTGTGGTCGGGATGGATTCTCTGACCAGCGGATGCTGCGGGTTGAGCTCGGCGGCAAAGGCCTGGCCGGTCAACCTGAGCTTGACGGACACGACATACTCGAGCAACGTGGTGAACCTGGCGCAGGGTGGCACGACGGTGTATGACCATGCGGCGATGTTCGACATGCTGTACGCGCCGGTGATCGGGAATCGTGCCTCGGGGAACACAATCGTGATCCTTTGGGGAGGCGTCAACGACTTCGAACATAACCTCTCTGCGCGCACGGCGGCGAACGGCGTGAAGTCGATGGTGCAGAAGTCCAAGGCGTTGGGAGCACGAGTCATCGTGGCTACACCGATCAGCAACAACTACGGCGGCGCGGATGTCAACCTGAAGGATGTGCTGGCGCCGATCATCCGGCAGGAGGCGTTTGCCTGGGGCGCGGACAACGTGGCGGATCTGGCAACGATTCCGCTGTTGGGGGCCGATGGAGCATTTGCGAATACAACCTACTTCGCGGATGGAGCGCACCCGACGGACGCAGGTGAGCTGCTGGTCGATGCAGTGATGAGCAACGCGGTCAACGAGCTCATCGGCTCGACCGAGACGAGTCGCCACACGACGGCGTCGGCAAGCTATGCGGAGGCCGCGGGGGATCGGTATCTCGACCTGACCGGGACGGCGGCGCAGGCGATCACGCTTCCCGATTGCACAGGCTACACGCTGTCGCGTCAGGTGGTGAACCTGGGGGCGGTCGCAAGCACGGTGGCACCGGTGAGCGGACAGACGCTGACCGGGTCAGGCGCACTTGCGGTGGGCGCGCGCGCGATGTTTGTGCCGGTACCGGGCGCGCTGGCGACGGGTGGATGCCGCTGGGAGCGCACCCAGTAGGAAGACGGAAGCGGAAGGGAAGCGGACAGGTTCACGCCTGCCCGCTCCCTTCTCTTGCGCTGGAGTTTCTGGTGATCGACAAGGATGGGCTGGAGCGGTTGGGCCGGAGGCTGGAAGAACGAGAGTTTGGGATCTTCCTCGCCCAGCAGTTGTTGCTGGTCAGGAACCGCGCAGGTCTGCTGCAACCGCTGAAAGCAAACGCGGTGCAGCGGGCCTTTGAAGCCAGGCGTGGACCCGAGAACATCGTGTTGAAGGCCAGGCAGATGGGTTTGACGACGTGGGTGGCAGGGAGATTCTTTCTGAAGACGATTCTCACTCGCGGCGTGCTGACCGTGCAGGTAGCGCATACGCGGGAGGCGGCGGAGGGGATCTTCGGCATCGTGCAAAGGATGTGGGAGAACCTGCCTGAATCTTTGCAGGACGGTTCGCTTCGATTGTCGAAGGCGACCACAGGGCGGATGATCTTTGGCGAAATGGATAGCGAATTTCGTGTCATCAGTGCCGGGGAGGAAAATGCCGGGCGCGGGTTGACGATTCAAAACCTGCACTTGAGCGAGATCGGCCGATGGCCGGGAGACGCAGCGGCGACGCTGGCTGGCTTGCGGGCGGCGCTGGCTCCCGGTGGTGAGTTGACCATGGAGAGTACGCCGTGCGGGGCCTATGGATGTTTCTACGAACAGTGGATGCGGGCGGAAGAGACCGGCGTAACGAGGCACTTTTTCCCGTGGTGGATGGAGCCGGCGTATGTGGGGGCTCGGGCAAGTGAGTGGAGCGTGGACGAGCGCACGCTCATGGAGACGCACGGATTGACGGCGGAGCAGATCGGGTTTCGCCGCGGGCTGGAGAGAAGCTTCCGCGGGCTGCGGTCACAGGAGTTCGCGGAAGATGCGGTGAGCTGCTTCAAGGCGACGGGAGAGTGCTGCTTTGAGGTCGAGGCGATCGAGCGGCGGATGAACGAGGTACCGGAGCCGATGGAGCGGCGGCGTGGAGGCGCTCTGCTGGTCTGGTTTCCCGCGCTCCGGGGGAAAGAGTATCTGGTCGCTGCCGATACAGCAGGTGGAGGGGCAGACGGGGACTATGCGGCCGTCCAGGTGATCGAGCTGGCGACCGGCCTGCAGTGCGCGGAGCTGCGGGAGAAGATGGGCACGCTGGAGCTGGCGCGCGTGGCGGCCGGGCTGGCACGGGAGTACGGCGGCGCAATGATTGCAGTCGAGCGGAACAATCATGGGGCCGGGGTGCTGGCGTATCTGGATGCGGTGGAGCGATATGCGCGGGTCTACGAGCAGCACGGAGTGGCCGGTTGGTTGACCTCGGCGGGAAGCAAGCCGGCGATGGTGAGTCGGATGGGAGCGCTCCTGGCGGAGTCGGCGGAGATGTTTATGAGCAGCCGCATGCTGGAGGAGTGCAGGACGTTTGTGACGGGATCCGGGGGACGGACGGGAGCGGCGCAGGGAGCACATGACGACTGTCTGATGGCCATGGCGGTGGCGCAGGCGGTGCGAGCGGAGAGACTGGAACGGCAACGCGGATAAGACGGACAAGAGTGAAGGATCGTTACCCGTTGAATGGGTAAGCAGGCCGCCGCTCTAACTTGAGTCTGATCCTCTTTGTCCGCGTTCAACCGTTTTATCCGCATTCCGTTTCTCCGTATTCTCCCGCATTACGGTATGTTGAAGGCGGAGGATGCGGACTTTGGCGGTGTTGGCGGTGCAGGCGATTCGACGGATGCGGGGCGGCGCGCAGAGTCAGCTGATGCTCGGAGCGGACGGGAAGCTTTGGGTAGTGAAGTTTCAGAACAATCCGCAGCATCTGCGTGTGCTGGCCAATGAGTTGATCGCGACGCGACTGGCCGAGGCGCTGGGCTTGACCGTGCCTGCGACCGAGGTGGTCGAGGTGACGAGTTGGCTGGTGGAGAACACGCCGGAGATGCGGGTCGACTTCGGCCTGGGACGGACCGAGCGGTGCGCTGCGGGACTGCAGTTTGGAAGCCAGTTTATGGGAGGGTTGATGCCTGGGCAGGTGGTCGATTACCTGCCGGAATCGCAGTTGGACGAGGTGCGAAACCGGACGGAGTTCGCCGGGATGCTGGTGCTGGACAAGTGGACGGGAAACTGCAACGGACGTCAGGCGGTGTTCGAGCGGAAAGCGCGCGAGCGGAAGTACCGCGCCGTGTTCATCGACCAGGGTTACTGTTTCAACGCGGGGGCCTGGACGTTTCCGGATTCGCCGCTGCGTGGCGTCTATCCGCGCAACCGGGTGTACGCGGAGGTGACAGGCTGGCAAAGCTTCGAGCCCTGGCTGAGCCGGATGGAAGGACTGGCCGCAAAGAAGCTCTGGGAGATTGCAGAGTGCGTCCCCCCGGAGTGGTACGGAGGCAACCCGGCGGAGATGGAGCGCCTGGTAGAAACGATGCTGGAGCGGCGGGGCAAGGTACGGGAGCTCATCGAGGAGTTTCGCGATTCAACCCGCGAGCCTTTCCCGATGTGGAACAAAGCGACGGTGATTGCCGGACTGAAACAGTTTCCGGTCGGCATGGAAGGGTCTAGATTAATCATGTAGGCGAGTCTTGCGGGCTCCGTCGTCGGTCCCCGCGAGAGACAAGGAAAGGCGCAACGTGCAGGAACGAGTGCCATGTGAGTTCTCCCTCTTCCGGTATGTGCCGGATGTGGTGAAGGGCGAGTTCGTCAACATCGGCGTATTGCTGCGCGAGGCGGCAGGCGCGGGCATGCGAGCGCCCGACATTCGCTTTACGCGGGACTGGAGCCGGGTGCGGTGTTTGCATGCGGACGCGGATGTGGCGTTGCTCGAAGGCCTCGAACAGGAGATTGCGGCGCGGCTGCGAGCCGGGACCAGCGAGCGGGAGCCGAAAGCGGTGCTCGAGGTGCTGGAAGACTCGCTCTCGAATTCGGTGCAGATCACGGAGCCGCGAGCGACTTTGGCGGAAAATGTCGCAACCGAGATCGAGCTGCTCATGCGGCTCTATGTCGAGCCGATGCGCGTGCCGCGGGTGCGTGAGAAGGGTGGAAGGGCGCGCATGCAGACGGCGATGCGGACGGAGTTTGAACGCGCAGGTGTGTGGGGAATGATGCGGAAGAGAATCTCAGCAGCAACCTACACCCGGGCGGGGGATCCTTTGAAGATCGATTGCGGGTACCGCGCAGACCTGCAGAGAACGACTGCGGGAGGTACCGTGAAGATGTTTCATGCGGTCTCGCTCGCGGGCGATGTGGAGTCGGCGAAGGGTCTGGCGTTTTCAGCTTCGCAGATGCGCGAAGGCGTGAGGCGTGTGGAAGGGGCGCGACTCGAGATGACCGCGGTGGTGGAACCGCTGCGCGCGGTTGGGGCCGCGGACGGCGAAGAAGAAGAGCGATACCGGTTCGGAGTGGAAACGATGGAACAGCAGGAGATTCGTGTCGTGACTTTGAGTGATCTGGCGCGGGTTGCGGTGACCGCCCGGCGGGAGCTCGCGGTGTAGGTTTACAGACGCAAAGAACAGAGACCGACCAGTAGGAGAGGGACGCAGCCACAAGGCTGCGTCCCTCTTGCATTTTGGGAGCAAGCACGGAGGTGCTATGGGAATCGGAGAACGTGTGAAGGATGCGTGGAGTTCACTGCGGGGCCTGGATGTGGCCGCAAAGGCAGTCCCTCCGGAGGGGACGCGCAAGACGCTGGCGATGCCGTCGATCTTGACGCCTTACCGGGCGAGCCTGCCAACCATGCCGAAGCCAACCGCGGCCAACCTGCGCAGATTTGCGGAGACCCCGGTGGCACGGCGCGCGATCAACATCGTCAAGAACCGGATTGCCAGCATGGACTGGCAGATTCGGGTGCGGCGCGGCTACACCGCAGGCGATGTCCAGGATGCGCAGGCGAAGATGCATGCGCTGCGGCGGGCGCTTGAAGAGCCAAACGCGGGAGATAGCTTCCGTACGCTTTGGGAGCAGGTGATCGAAGACACGCTGGTCGGCGGCTTCGGCGCGGCCGAGATGCGGGCAACCGGCGATGCGGAGCGGCCCTTCGAGCTGTTTGCGGTAGACGGAGCCATGATTCAGGTAGACCCAAAGTGGAATGGCAGCCCGGAGATGCCGCGCTACGGGTTTATGACCGGGCAGGTCGGCGAAGGCACCGTCACGCCGCTCAAGGATGACGAGCTGATGTACGTGCGGCTCAATCCGCGGACCTACACGGCCTTCGGGCTGGGCCGAATGGAGGTGGCGTTCGAGTCGATCGGCCAGTTTTTAAGCGCCCACCGCTACGCCGGAAGGCTGGCCTCGAACTCGGTGGTGCAGTACGCGCTCTGGCTGAACGAGGCAACGCCGGAGCAGCATGACCGGCTGATTCGGTGGTGGCAGGATGAGATCGAGGGCACGGGACGAGTGCCGGTGCTGAGCTGCGAGAACAAGCCGGAGGTGCTGCGGTTTGCAGGCGGCACAGACGCGGATCTGCGGCTCGAGTGGCAGGAGTTCCTGATCCGCATGATTGCGAACGCGTTCGATCTTCCGCCGATGCTGCTGGGCCTCGAGAACGACGTGAACCAGTCGACGGCGGGACAGCTGGCCGACGAGGCCTTCCAGAGCGCGATCGTACCCGTAGCGAAGCTCATCGCGGAGCACATCACACGCGACATCTTCGCCAAGCTGCTCGGCTGGCGGGAGTTCGAGTTCATCTTCAACGACCTCGAAACGCGCGACGAGCAGGAAGAGGTCGCCATGCAGGTCCAGCTGCTGCAAGCGGGCGTGCTAAATGTGGCTGAGGTGCGTGCGATGCGAGGGTTGCCGCCAGCGCCGGCGGCCGAGGAGGCCGTTTGCGACTGACAATCGACAATCTCGATGGGTTGGGTGCGGTGGACTACAGCGCGGCCGTCGACTGCTCGGAAGCGCTTGCGATTCAGCGAACGTTGAACACGCCTTCGCTCGCCAAGGGCCTGCTTTGCCTCAAGGGGACAAGCCTCGCGGTGCCGGTGCGGCGGGGGCGCGTCATTCTGACTTCTGCAGCGGGAATGGTGCTTTTTACAGGCTATCTCGCGACCGAGCCGGTGCCGGTATACGCCGGCGTGGCAAGCGAAGGTTCTGTGTATCGGCTCGCGTTCAGCGCAGTGAGCGATGAGTGGTTGCTCGACAAGCAGACCGGCGGGGGGTTGCTCGGGAGCGCCTCCGGCAGTCCGGCTGGAACAGCATTGACGGCGGTCGCAAGTCGCGCGGGAGCGGGCACATTGACGACAACTGGCGTGACCAACAGCCGCGCGGTCGGCGTGCTCGAGTCGCAGCCGGACCTTGCCTGGTCCGGGCAGGCCGGCCTGTTGTCGAACGCGAGCTACTCGGCTTACCGCGCCCTGAACGGCACGTTGCAGATGACGCAGGCAGGAAGTGTCGTGCATGCGTTCAGCGATGGCGACGGCACGCTAAGCGTTGCGGAGCTCAGGACGGCGTCGGTGCGCGAGCTGGCCAACGATGTGACGCTGAGCGGCGCGATGGAGCCTTCGGTCTACTGGACAGAGGTGTTTCTTGGAGATGGAACGACCACCGTCTTCGACCTGCAAGGCGAGCCGGACGCTCCGGATGCGGGACACGCCACGCTGCTGGCGGACACGTTTCCCGGCACAAGCTTCAACCTGCAGCGTTGGGAGATCTCCGACCCTGGCTCGCACCTGAGCGTGGGCGGTGGAACGGGGGGCGCCGGGCTCAGCCTGACCGGGGGCAACGGCGTCGACGGCGGCACCCTCCTGCAGGCGTGGGATGCGTTGGAGGTCGGCGGGACGATCGTCGCGCAGTTCAGTGGCGTGGTCCTGAGCGCGGCCAGCGCCGGCGTGGTCTGCGGCATGTATGAGGGCTCGGTCGTGCAGGCGAACTGCTTCGCCGGCTTCAACGTGCGTCAATCCGGCGGCCAAACAGTGATGACCCCCATGGTCAACGGCGTCGAGACGGGAACGACGTTCACCCTGGTCAGCGGGCACAGCTACACCTTGCGGCTGCGCATGCACTGCGTTGAGATGCTGCGTGTACGGCAGAACTTCTACGCGATGGTCGACGCGGCTGGCGGAGCGCAGGTGCAGGCATTCGGGGGAGGCCTGGTGAGTGCACCGGCGGCCCTGGTCTTCGAGGTTCGAGACGAGGGCTCGAGCTCGAATACGCCGATCACCGTGCTCTATGACGGCACAATTGCAAGTTCACCGGCGCTGGTGACCTTTGTTGCCGTCAACAGCGTGCAGCTGTTCGGGTCCATTGGGAACATGCTGCTTACCCGCACCGGATCGGCTTGGGTGCGAAGCCTCAACGCAACCACTGGGACGCCCTTTACCCGGCTGATCGGGAAAGCAAGTCAAGGCGCAGATTGCAGTCTGACTTCATCTGCTACCGGAAAGGTTACATTCTTCACCGGTCGCGCGCCGGCTGCGGGAGAATATGTAACCATTTCGTATCGTGGCCGCCGAAGGGCCGTGGCGAGATTGGCCGATGCGGCAAGTCTTGCCACGGAGGCCGCCGGCGGAGGTGTAGGTACGGCGCGCTGGCTGGGCAAGTCCGTAAGCCCGGTGGCGCGGTGCACCGCGGATTGCGAGAGTGCGGCACAGGCCGTGCTCAGCTTTTCAACCAGTCGCGCCGCGGCGGTGAGTGGCCGGTATACAGCCGTCAACCCTGCAAGCGCTGGGGACATCTGGCCGGGGGACGTGCTTGCCCTGACAACCAACGGCGACCTGGTCAGCGTAGTCGTGCGCACGGTCGAGGTGCAGCAACAAGGCGCCAGTCCGGAGGCGCTTACCTACGGGCTGGCCTTTGCGAACGACTGGGCTGAGGGCGTAGGACTCAAGCTGTCGGAAGCGATCGCGGCCGACGCACTGCTTCCGCAGACCGCGCTGGAGTTAGCTTCCGGTGCGTCCGCGCCCGTGCTCGCAAACCTGCAACAGCTGACGTTCGTGGCGAGCGCAACGGC
>CAXTQE010000001.1:58235-61889 GCA_964246225.1 uncultured Acidobacteriaceae bacterium
GAATGCATATGACGGAGTTTGAGGGGCAGGTACTGGCCGATTTGCACGTGCTGCGCAGCCAGATGGAACAGGTCATGGGGATAGGACAGCCAGGCAGATTGCATCTGCTCGAGAGCCGTGTAAGCAAGACCGAACAGGGTGTGCAGCGAGTGAAGGGCTTCGTCGCGGCCTGCAGCTTCGCTTTGACGCTGCTGCACCTAGCGGTCAGCTACATGGGCGGGAAGCATAACTAGGAGGCAGCAATGGAATTTGTGAAATTCTTTTTGCGGGGGCTGGCGCTCCTGCCGAGTCTCATCCAGGGGATTGAGAGTTTGTACGGCGCGAAGACCGGCGAGCAGAAGCGGGAGGCGGCCATCGCCATTGTTGGGTCGACGATCGGCGTGGTAGATGCAGTCGGAGCCAAGACGATTGTGGACCCCGCGAAATTCACCGAGGCGCTTGGCGTGATTGTGGATGGCGTCGTGGCTTGTCTCAATGCAAGTATCTGGAATAAGGGATAGCGGGCCTCGCCGTATAATCGTGGGCTATGGCTGAGGTCTCAGAGGCGCCGCTGGTCGGAGTGGTGATGGGCAGTCGCAGCGACTACGCGGTGATGAAGGCGGCCGTTGAAATCCTGCGGGACTTCAAGGTGCCCCACGAGGCGCGCGTCGTGAGTGCGCATCGTACGCCGGAGCGGATGGTGGCCTACGCGCAGAGTGCGGCGTCCCGGGGCTTGCGCTGCATCATCGCAGGAGCAGGTGGTGCGGCGCATCTTCCCGGAATGGTCGCGGCGCTTACCGTACTTCCGGTGCTGGGCGTGCCGGTTGCAGCGACGGCCCTGCAGGGCATGGATGCATTGCTGAGCATCGTGCAGATGCCCCGCGGAGTGCCCGTGGGAACGCTGGCCATTGGAGCTTCGGGAGCAGCCAATGCAGCGCTCCTCGCCATAGCCATGCTGGCCACGACGGACGCGGAGTTGCAGAAAAAGCTTCTAGCGCGTCGTGAAGCAGCGCGGGATCAAGTGCTCGCAGAGTCACTAGAAGACAACGGAGCGTCGGTATGAGCGCGCTGTTGCCGGGAGCGACGATCGGCATCTTCGGAGGCGGCCAGTTGGGTCGCATGATGGCCATGGCGGCGCGGAGCATGGGATACCGGATTCTGGTGCTCGATCCGGACCCCGGCTGCCCGGCACGTTTCGTCGTGGACGGCTGCATCGAGGCAGGTTGGGACGACAGCCGTGGGGCGGCGATGCTGGCCCGCGGCTGCGATGTGGTCACGCTTGAGATTGAACAGATCGGCGAGCACAGCATGGCTTCCGCGGCGACCTTTTGCCCGGTGCGGCCCGGAGGCGCGCTGCTGGCGATCATTCAGGACCGGATCGAGCAGAAAAACTGGTTGCGGAAGCATGGCTTCCCGGTCGGCGAGTACCGGGCGGCACGGACACTCGATGAAGTGCGCGAGGCCATCGAGTCGCTTGGCGGACGATGTTTCTGCAAGAGTGCGACCGGAGGTTACGATGGCCGCGGCCAGGGCAAGGTCGGGTTCGGCACGGGTGACGTGACGGAGGCGGACATCTCCGGTGCCTGGGAGGCGCTTGGCGAGGGACCGGGCGTGGTAGAAAAAGCGGTCGAGCTGGAGCGGGAGATCAGCGTCATGGTGGCGCGCAGCCCACGGGGCGAGGTGAAGGTGTATCCCGCAGCCTGGAATCACCATGAGGACCAGATCCTGGACTGGAGCGTGATCCCGGCCGCAATCCCCCAGGACCTGGAGTCTCAGGCCCGCAGAATTGCCGAAGAGATTGCGGACACACTTCAGTTAGAAGGCCTGCTTGCGGTGGAGATGTTCGTGACCAGGGACGGCGGCTTGCTGGTAAATGAATTGGCTCCTCGACCGCACAACAGCTATCACGAGAGTGAACGTGCGTGCGTGACCAGCCAGTTTGAGCAGGCAATTCGCGCAGTGTGCGACCTGCCCCTCGGGGACGTGGATGTTGTCCAGCCGGCGGCAATTGCGAATTTACTTGGCGATTTGTGGCTCAATCCGGATGGCTCAGCGCGGGAAATCTGTTTTGAGAAGGCGCTCGCCGTGTCCGGGGTGAGGCTGCACTTGTATGAAAAACTCAAGCCGCGCAAAGGGAGGAAGATGGGTCATCTCAGCGCGGTAGGCGCAAGCGTCGATGAGGCAGTGGAGCGTGTGCTGCGGGCAAAGGCTGCGTTGTAAGTCA
This sequence comes from uncultured Acidobacteriaceae bacterium, assembly GCA_964246225.1. GTDB lineage: Bacteria > Acidobacteriota > Terriglobia > Terriglobales > Acidobacteriaceae > Edaphobacter. The sequence continues at coordinate 60,439 of CAXTQE010000001.1, forward strand.
GCAGTTTGCTGCAATCAGCGGCTACAGTTTTGTGGTGCTCAACTGGCGCAGTCTCTCCAAGAATGGAAAACGGCTGTCGCTCTGTATCAAGCGACAGCCGTTTTCGTTATGCGACACGATTACCCGATATCTTCGCTCCATTCCTGCAGGTAGTTCTTGAAGTCCGACATAAACTTTCCGGCGTCTGCGCCATCTACGATGCGGTGATCGAAGCCCAGGGTGAAGCGCTGGATAGAGCGAATGGCAATGGTATCGTTGCCTTCCTTGTCCGTCAGCACTTCGGCTTCCTTGTTCAAGCCTCCCACACCAAGAATCGCGGCCTGCGGCTGGTTGATGATCGGCGTGCCGAACTGCTCGCCGAAGATGCCCGCGTTGGTAATGGTGAAAGTTCCTCCGGAGACCTCGTCCGGTGCAAGCTTTTTGATTCGGGCGCGGTCAGCAAGATCGACGATGGCACGGCCAACACCAAGGAAATTTTTCTCCTCGGATTGCTTGATCACAGGAACGATTAAGCCCCAGTCAAGTGCGACCGCAATGCCGATGTTGATGTTCTTGTTATAGAGAATAGCGTCGCCCTGAATGGCGGCGTTGACCACAGGGTGCTTGCGCAGCGCATACACGGCAGCCCGCGTGATGAACGGCATATAGGTGAGCTTTACGCCATTGCGCTGCTCGTATTTGTTCTTCTCTCTCTCGCGCAGACGCACGATGCGCGTCATGTCGACCTTGAAGACCGTGTGCACGTGCGGGCTGGTGCGTTTGGACTCGACCATGCGCTGCGCAATGATGGCGCGCATTTTGGTCATGGGAACAAGCTCGCCGAGTTGCTGAACTCCTCCGGCTGCCTTTGCCGGAGCAGTCGTGGCCGGCGCGGACTGAACCGCGGAGAGCGACGCCTGCACGGTGGTTGAAGCACCGGGCCTGCCTGACGCCTGCTGTGCAGCCTGCGCCGGGCTCTGCTGCGGTGCCGAGGCGGCAGAAGCGATGCCGGGCGTGGTCGGCTGGCCCGCGGATTGGGTACCGGCAGGCTTCTCAAGGTGGCCGAGAATATCCTGCTTCGTGATCCGGCCAGAGGCTCCGCTGCCGGCCAACTGCTGGAGGTCGACGTTGTTCTCGGAGGCAATCTTCCGCACGAGCGGCGAGGAGCGTGGCGTCTCCCCAGCGGATGCAGAAGTAGCAGCTGCTGGAGGCGCGACCGGTGCGGCGCTTGCGGCCGGTTGCGCCGAGGCAGCGCTGCCGCCGATCATCGCGACAACCGTATTGACGGTGACTGTAGAGCCTTCCTTGACAAGAATCTCGGTCAGCTTGCCTTCCATCGGCGACGGGATCTCCGCGTCGACCTTGTCGGTCGAGATCTCAAAGATCGGCTCATCCCGCTGAACCGTGTCCCCGACATTCTTCAACCATTTAGTGATCGTTCCCTCGGTGATCGACTCGCCCATCTGCGGCAT
>CAXTQE010000001.1:61989-77044 GCA_964246225.1 uncultured Acidobacteriaceae bacterium
TCGCCCATCTGCGGCATAACGACTTCGGTCGGCATAAGTATCCTTCGTTGTTCGGGCAAGTGAAAGGAATGGCCTCTGGATTATAAGGGGTGGCGAGGATAACTGGCCGAAGTGTGGGCGGTTATAGAACGGTCGCCGTAACCGACGAGAGCAACTCCTCGACCGACTCAGCCCAAAGCATCTGCCGCGCAAAGATGCGCCCGAAGTTCCGGATCGTCGCGTGCAGGGCATCGCGCATGGATGGAGCCGGCACCAGCGGCGACTCACATTCAAGGCTGGTGACGCCCTTGCCGCGAAGGCCGCAGGGCACAATCCACTCAAAGTCGCGAAGGTCCGTCGACACGTTCAGCGCGAAGCCGTGCGACGTAACAGCCTGCGAGACGTGCACGCCAAGAGCGGCAATCTTCCTGGCCGTCGCGCTTCCATTCGCGACCGTCCACACTCCCGTAGATCCAGCGACTCGCTCGGTCGGCACGCGGAACTCTCCGCAGGTGCGGATAAGCACCTCCTCGAGCAAACGCACAAAGTCCACCGGGCCCAGGTGTGGTCCACGCTTGCCCGGCAGATCGCCACGCAGGTCCATGATTGGGTAGCCGACAAGCTGGCCGGGACCGTGGTACGTCACGTCTCCTCCCCGATTCACCTCGTGCAGCTCCACGCCCTTTGCATGCAACAGTTCCTCGCTGGCCAATACGTGCTCACGCCTGGCGTTGCGGCCCAGGGTCAATACGGGGGGATGTTCCAGCAGCAGCAGCGTGTCGGCAATCTGTCCGGCCTTGCGCGCCGCGACGATGCGCTGCTGCAGGGCCAGGCCTTCACGATAGGAGACCCGGCCGGGCGATAGAATGTGAACGATCATGCCGATGTCACCCCAGGATCATCTTACGGCGCTGCACCGGACGTTGGAACTCCTTTGGCCATGACCGCCGAGCCAACAGCACGCCACTCCCCCCCGGCAAGGCGACCGAAGCTGATGTACGTCCTTGCGCTTGCTCCCAACAAAATCGGTGGAGTCGAGAAATTTCTCCGGTACTTTGCGGAGGCGCTCGAAGCCGCAGGCTGGGATCTCGTGCTGTGCTTTGAAGGCACGATCGCTCCCGAGTTCCGCGAGTACATTGCCAGTCCCGGCGTAAGCCTGGAGCTGCTGCCAAACCAGGGCGGTCTCGGGCTGGACTGCGCCGGGGCGCTGTGGAAACTGCTGCGGAAACATCGGCCGGCAGTCTTTGTCTACGCGTTTCATGGAGTAATGCGGGTCTTTCCATGGCTGGCAAAGCTGGCAGGAGCACGCCGTGTCTTCTTCAACGACCACTCCTCGCGGCCACCGGGCCAGGTGCCTAAGCCCTTGAGCTTGCCCAAGCGAATCGTTGGCCATCTCCTCACGCTTCCCCTAACCGCAATCGTCAGTGTCGCGGAGTTCACCGAGCGGTCGGGCAAAGCGTTCGGCCTCACCTCCGCGCCGGGTGTGGTGATTCAGAACGGGGTTGAGCTGCCGGTATTCGACCAAGCACGAGGTGCGGCATTTCGCGCCCGCTATCACCTGCCCCAGGACGCGATCGTGGTCGTGCAGGTTTGCTGGATGGTCGAGGTCAAGGGCGTCGACACGATGTTGCGGGCCGCGGCTCAGTTGCTGCAGCAGCGACGGAACGTTCGCTTCGTTCTCGCCGGCGACGGGCCAAAGTTGAACGACTACCGGGCTCTGGCGAAGGCTCTCGCGCTCGAGGCAAATATAACGTTCACGGGAAAGCTCGCAAATCCCACGGAACTGGGGCTGTTTGAGGCAGCCAACATCTACTGCCAGCCCTCGCTCTGGCAGGAGGCGAGCCCGCTCGCAGTCCTCGAGGCGATGTCGTTCAAGCTGCCGGTAGTAGCCAGTAGGATCGGCGGCCTGCCTGAACTGGTAGAGGAAGCAAGCACCGGGTACCTGGTCGCGGCAGGCGACAGCGGAGCGCTTTGCCATGCTCTCGAGCGCCTCGTCGACGATGACCGTTTGCGCGATAGCCTGGGCAGCAGCGGGTATGACGTAGTGCTTCGGCAACATCGCATCGAGCGCGTAGCCGAGCGCTACGTGCAGCTGTTTTTAGGTATTGGGCAGGCAAAGTGAACTGCGCCCGTTGACCTCCGCGGACGCATCCATAAGGGAAACCTAGCCTACACGTTGACGGCCATGCCTTCGACGCTCGAGAAGGCATCCAGCAGGCTTTCAGCGACCGTGGGGTGGGCGTGAATCGTGAACATCATCGACTCCACCGTCGCTTCAAGCTCCATGGCCGTCACACACTCGGCAATGATCTCAGTCGCCGAGGGACCGATGATGTGCACACCCAGGATCTCACCATACTTGGCGTCCGAGACCACCTTCACAAAGCCGTCGTGCGAATCGAGAATAGTGGCCTTGGAGTTGCCGACAAAGGGAAACTTGCCTACCTTCACCTGGTAGCCCTTCTCCCTCGCCTGTGCTTCGGTCATGCCGACTGAGCCGATCTGCGGATCACAGTAGGTGCAGCCCGGGATGCGCTGGCGATTGATCGGACGCGCGTATTTGCCCGCCTCTCTGGCGGCAACCACCATGCCTGCCATCGCGCCAACGTGGGCCAGTTGCGGCAGGCCGCCGACAATGTCGCCAATGGCGTAGATGCCCGGTTCGGTGGTCTCCATCCACTCGTTCGTCATGATGAAGCCGCGATCGAGCGGGATGTTGACCTTGTCCAGCCCGCAGTCGTACGTACGAGGCGCGCGGCCCACGGCGACAAGTACCTTCTCCACGGTCTTGGTCTGCGGCTTACCGGAAGCATCCGTGAACGAGACAACGGCACCGCCTTCGTTCTTCTCGATCTTGTCGACCTTGGCCCCGACGAAGACCTCGAAGCCACGCTTCTTGTACAGGCGCAACAGTTCTTTCGAGATCTCTTCATCTTCCGCATTCACGATCCGCGGCAGAGCCTCAATGATCGTCACCTCGGCACCAAAGCTCTTGAAGACCGACGCAAACTCGACTCCCACCGCGCCTGAGCCGATCACCACCATGGACTTCGGCATCGCTGGAATCGTCAGGATCTCCATGTTGGTCATGATGGTGTCATCGGCCTTGTAGCCGGGCAGCATGCGCGCGTCCGAGCCCGTGGCCAGCACAAGCTTCTTGCCCTTCACCTCGGTCACGTTCTGCTTGTCATACCCTTCAGCCTGCGCGTCCTTCGGTTTACCCTTGTCTTCATCCGAAACGTTGACGGTGAACACGCCGGCCTGCGCCGGACCGGTGAGACGCCCGTGGCCGTTGAAGACGGTGATCTTGTTCTTCTTCATCAAGAAATCAAGACCCTTGGCATGCTTGATGGTCACGTCGTTCTTGCGCTTGATCAGGTTGTCCCAGTTGAGCCTGGGCGCGTCCACGCCGTCGATGCCGTAGTTGGCGGCGTGCTTCAGGTGGTCCCACACCTCGGCCGAGAAGAGCATCGTCTTGGTGGGAATGCAGCCCCAGTGGAGACAAGTGCCGCCCAGTTTGTCCGTCTTCTCGATGATCGCGACCTTGAGACCGTACTGCGCGGCCCGAATGCCGCAGGTATACCCGGCAGGTCCCCCGCCAACGATGATCAAATCGAAAATAGTGTCTGCCAAAGTATCTCCGTTTCTTCGCGGTTTTCCGCTCACTTCGCCACGCCCTATTTTACGCGCACGTGCCTAGCTATCCACGCTGGGCCATTTCGCACGTCCTGTCTATTGCTTTCCATTGAAACGACAGACTCGATCCCGGCCGGCTCGAGGGCTATCCTACCCGCTCGAACTTGGTGAGCTTGCAGTTTGCACAGACTTTGTCGAAGAGGCCGCGCGTGAGATCGACACCTCCCTTACGGTGGCCGAGAGCCGCGTAGCGCCGTTGACAGCGCGGACAGCGAAACTCTCCAGCCCACCAGACTGCGGCCAGGGCAAGGACCAGCCAAAGGCAGATCAGTCCTCCAAACAGGAGCGGCCGATGCAGTCCGCGACGCGAAACCTCAAAGCATGCGACCGAAACCGGAAGCCAGGTAGACAGCAAAAGCAGCGCCAGGCCGCGCCGGAAGGCGAACGCCCGCCATTGAGAGGAATATTCAGCCTCCGGCCGGGAAGCTCTTTCGTGCGGCTGAATGCCTGTCCGGCTTTCCGAGTCAACCATGCGTGCTATCCGATCGTTCTGGCTGCTTCCTTGGCAAAATACGTGACGATGAAGTCCGCTCCGGCCCTCCGGATAGACGTAAGCGACTCCAGCATGGCTCGCTCCGGCTCCAGCCAGCCGCGCGCGAATGCCGCCTGCAGCATGCTGTACTCCCCTGATACCTGATAGGCGCCGATAGGAAGGTCGAAGCGATCCCGGGCTGATTTCAGCACGTCCAGGTACGGCATCGCCGGTTTCATCAGGATCATGTCGGCTCCTTCAGCAGTATCCTGCTCTACCTCGCGCATCGCCTCGCGCAGATTGGCTCCATCCATCTGGTAGCTGCGCCGATCGCCAAACTGCGGCGCAGAGTCGGCCGCCTCGCGGAAGGGACCATAGAAGGCCGAGGCGAACTTGGCCGCATAGCTCATCACGGGAGTGTCCTGGTAGCCACCCTGGTCGAGCGCTGCGCGAATCGCTTCAATGCGGCCGTCCATCATGTCACTGGGAGCGACAATGTCGGCCCCAGCAGCGGCCAGCGAGACGGAGGTCTTCGCCAGCAGCTTTACGCTGGAGTCGTTTTCGATCTCGTACTTCGCGTCCACGCCTTCTCCATCCCGCGCCACAATGCCGCAGTGGCCGTGAGTCGTGTACTCGCACAGACAAACGTCGGCAATCATGGCCAGGCTTGCAAAAGAGCGGTCGGCCTTCAGCGCGCGCAGTCCGGACTGCACGATCCCGTGTTCCTCCCATGCGCCTGAGGCTTGCTCATCCTTGTGCGCCGGCAAGCCAAACAGCAGCAGGCCGCCCACACCCAGCGACGCGCACTCCGCGGCTTCTTTCAATGCTTCGTCGATCGACAGATTGAAGCAGCCCGGCATGGAGCCGATCGGCTTGCGAATGCCTTCGCCTGGAACAAGGAAGAGCGGATAAATCAGGGCTCCGGGCCGCAGATGGGTCTCACGTACCAGCGATCGCAGAGCTTCGGTGCGGCGCAGGCGGCGCATCCGGTTTACCGGGGGAGTAGGCATCTGTTCATTTTACGTTGGCTCGTGAAGGCTGGATTCGCGACCCCAAATCCTCCCGGCATAGCATAGGAGTAGATGGCACTCATTCCAACCATTCCCCTGCCTCTCGCCGAAACCAGTTCCGCCGCCCTGGAGTGGCCGCGCCTGCGCGAGCACATCGCCGCCAAGGCCGTCAGTCCGCTGGGCCGAGCGTTTACCCTGGCGCTTGAGCCTTCTACCGACGTCGAGTGGATCACGTCTCAGCAGACCCGCACGGCGGAGATGCGCGCGTTTCTGAACAGCGGCGGCAGCTTCGACTTTCACGGGCTGCTCGACCCTGCACCCATGCTCGAGCGCGCCCGCGTTCCCGGCTCAGCGCTCGATTCCCTGGAGATTCTCTCGCTCCTGAACGTGGTGGAGCGCGTCGCCGCGTGGCGCAACCTGTTCACTTCGCGCGACGTTTCGGTGCGGCCGGGCGCGGCCATCCAGGCGCTCTCGGCCGACCTCGTGCCGCACGATCTGGCTCCGCTGCTCCGCACTCTGCGTGGCAAAATCGAGCCAGATGGCTCGCTGGCCGACGACGCCAGCCCCGAGCTGCGACGCATCCGCCGCGCCATGGAGTCGCAGCACCGGGCGATCGAAGCAAGCCTCCGCCGCGCCGCGCGAGCCTTGCGCGAAGACGGATCGACGCAGGAAGACATCATCACCGTGCGCGGCGAACGCTTCGTCATCCCCATCAAATCCGAGTTCAAGCGCAAGGTTCCCGGCGTCATCCACGGCTCATCTTCCTCCGGGCAGACCGTATTTGTCGAGCCACTCGAGACCATCGAGCAGAATAACGAGCTGGTACGTCTGCTCGATGAAGAACAGTCGGAGATCCACCGCATTCTGGTCCTGATGACAGCCGCGCTCGCCGCAGACGCTCCCGTTCTGACGCTCGGAACCACGATCCTCGCGGAGGTGGAATCGCACTTTGTACGGGCCAGGTTCTCGCTTGAACTCGACTGCACGACCCCCACCTTTGGCGGCCCGCTCAGCCTGAAGCGCGCACGGCATCCGCTGCTCGAGCTGCGCATGCGCGCGGAAGCGGGAGCTGACTCGAAAGGGCAGCCACGGCCCGTGCCGCTCAGCCTGGCGCTTACCCTGGAGGCTCGCCAACTGATCGTCTCCGGCCCAAACACGGGCGGTAAGACCGTCTCGCTCAAGACCACCGGCCTGCTCGCGCTGATGGCGCAGGCAGGGCTGCCCGTGCCCGCAGATGAGGCCGTTTTTCCTTTGTTCACGGATATCTTTGCCGACATCGGCGATGCGCAATCGATCGAGCGCAATCTCTCCAGCTTCTCGGCGCACGTGGTAAATGTGGACTTCATCAGCCGCCACGCGGGGCCGTCGTCCCTGGTGCTCCTCGACGAGCTAGGCTCCGCCACGGACCCCGAAGAAGGAGCGGCGCTGGCGGTCGCAGTCGCCAGCCACTTTCTTGCGCTGGGGGCCTGGACCTGTATCACGACCCATCTGACCTCGCTCAAGGTGTACGCCGCCTCCCGGCCCGGCGTGCTGAACGCGGCCGTCGGGTTCAATCAGGAGACGCTGGCGCCAACGTATGAGCTGCGGCTTGGCGTGCCGGGTGCGTCGGCGGGACTCAACATTGCGGAGCGTCTGGGCATGCAGGCGGAGATCATCGCCGAGGCGCGCGCGCAGATGACCACGCAGCAGGCGGACATCGGCGCGTTCCTCGACCAGTTGCACCAGCAACTAGGCGAGGCAACGGCGGAACGTGTGTCGCTGAAGCGGCGGCTGGAAGAGGTAGCCGCGGAACGCAAGCGGCTGGATACCGAAGGGCGCGCCGAGCAGAAGCAGCGTACGCGGGAGCTCGAGGTGAAGCTGGCGACGCTGCTCGAAGACTTCGACACGCAGCTGAAAGACGTCGTCAAGGCGATCGACGATAAGACCGTAGCGCAAAAGATTGCGCGGGACTCGGCTCTACGCATGTCGCGGGTGCGACGGGAGTTTTCGGAGCAGTTTTCGTCAACCGTTCTCGCTCATAATACCGGTGCGGATAAACACGACACGCCCTTGAAGCGCGATCCGGCTGCACCGAAACCAATCAAGGTGGGGGATCTGGTGACGCTGAGGAGCCTGGGGAGGCAGGCTCGTGTCAACCGCATCATCGACGACAAGAACCTGGAGGTCTCGATGGGCCAGATGAAGATGCGCGTCGTCCGGACGGACATCGTGGACGTGGAATCAATCAAAGTGGCAACGCCGCTCGAGGCGGCACGCAAGCGGGGTGGGGTTACGGTTCGGACCAACGATGATCTGGACTACACGCCGTCCGAGATCAACGTGATTGGGCGAACCGCGGCTGAGGCCGAAGATGAGGTGCAGCGTTATATAGACCGGGCGTTTCTAGCCGGGCTGCCGCGGGTGCGGATTGTGCATGGGACGGGGATGGGGGTTTTGCGGAGGACGCTGCGGGAGTTCCTGCGGTCGCATCCACATGTGGCGACGTTTGCGGAGGCGGGGCAGAACGAGGGTGGGCAGGGAGCGACGCTGGTGGAGCTGCGGCAGTGACCCGGCTGGCTTGAGCTAATACTCGCAGCGGGTGAAGGTGACGTCGGCGGTGAGGTGGCTGCTCTGGACGCGGCAGTCCATTTGGAGGTGGCCGGCGAGGCTGGGTTTTCCCTCTCGGATGTCGGGCTTGTGCTCCTGAGTGTCGGCTCGCAAAAGGGAGCAGTTGGAGGAGTCGAAGACGGTGCCGTGGGTCTTGACGGTGTCGAGGGTGGCGGTGAGGCCGGAGGCGGTGTGGGTTAGGTCGAGGCGCTTGGGCGCGTCGGGGGCGATGGCACGGTTCTGTTCGCGGGCGGGATCGTGCGAGGCCGGATCCTCCCAAAGGAAGGTGAAGAGGGTGGCGGACTGGCCGATGGGGAGGCCGTCCTGGGGGTCTCGGCTGCAGCCCTGGGGTTTGGAGTTCCACGGGCCGAGCGTACCGCCGTTTGAAGCCACGGTTCCGTGGGCGGCGAAGACGTAGCGGTAGCAGCTGGTTAAGGCCAAAACGAGGCACAACGGCCCCACCCCCCTAAATGCGTGCAAAATCTTCATTCGAGGGAACTTAGAGGGGTACCTCAAGATACGGCTGCTCCAGATGTTGTGCAAGTCTCTTGGACATTTTCAGATGCGCATGGGCATGAGGATGTAGCGGTAGCGGAGGTCTTCGTTGCCGTCCTCGGGGCGCATCTGGCCGGCGGACTGGGCGTCCTTGAACTCGAGGCGAACCTCGCCGGCGGTGCCGATGGCCTTCAGGAAGTCGATCAGGTACTGGGAGTTGAAGCCGACGACGAGGGGGTCGTAGTTGTAGGGAGTCTCGATGATGTCTTCGGATTCGCCGGCGTCGGTGGATTGCGAGGAGAGCTTGAGCTCGTTCTGCTCGAGGCGGATCTTGATGGCTCCGGAGCGCTCGTCGGCGAACTGGGCGACGCGCTGGATGGAGTGCATCAGGTCTTCCGAGCGGACGATGACGAACTTGTTGTTGTCGCGCGGCAGGACGGCCTCGTAGTTGGGGAACTGGCCGGTGAGCTTGCGGCTGGTCAGCACGCGGCCGCCGACGCGGAAGAAGAGGGTGGAGTCGTCGTCGGCGAAGTCCATGGTCTCGGCCTCGGTGGTCGAGAGGAGGCTGGCGAGCTCGGAGAGGGCTTTGCGGGGAATGAGGGTTTTCTTTTCGCCGGAGATGCCGTCGATGGTCTCGCCCATCTTTTCGACGTGGGCGAGGCGGTGGCCGTCGGTGGCGACCATGGCCATGGACTCGGCTTTGAGGACGAGCAGGGCGCCGTTGAGGGTGTAGCGCGACTCTTCGTTCGAGATGGCGAAGATGGTCTTCGAGACCATGTTTTTGAGGCCCGGGACGGAGATCTTGGTTGAGCCGGAGGAGGGAAACTCGGCCACCTGGGGAAAGTTGGCGCGGGCCATGCCGACCATCTTGGTGTTGGAGCGTCCGGCGCGGATCTGCACCCAGTGGTTGTCCATCAGCTTGATGGAGATTTCGCCTTCGGGCAGGAGGCGGATGTAGTCGTAGAGCTTGCGGGCGGGAATGGTGCAGGCACCGGGCTTCTTCACCTTGGCGACGCAGCTGGTGCGCAGGCTTTGGTCGAGGTCGGTGGCGGTGATGGTGAGGCGGCCCCCTGTTTCTCCCTTGCCAGCCCCTTCCTGGGTAGCTTCAAAGAGGAAGTTGGACAGGATGGGGATGGTGGTTTTGCGCTCGACGACGGACTGTGCGGCGGTGAGTTCCCGAAGGAGCTCGGCGCGGGACACGGTGATCTCGAGGTTCCCGGACGGCGCGGCGTGCGGCGTGGTGTTCGAGGTCTCGGGGTCTTCGATCAATGTGGCCATGGGGAGTCTCCTCGGATTGGGGCGATGGGTCTCTCTTGATTCTAGGGGCGCGGTGGCTGAGGATGCGACACGAATGCTTGTGGGAAAGCTGGGGGAAACGTGGGGATCGCGCGCTTTCGGACAGGAGACGTGGGCACAGTGGACGAGTGGGTAGGGGGGATGAAGCTGCGCTTGGGTGAGATGGGTAGGGCTTCAATGCGTCGTGGAGTGGCTGGCAACTTCGGCGGTCTCGTTTTGCTGTCGTTGCCGAAGACCCTTTCCGGAGGATCACGCACGGAACGCAGATGCTACTGCAAAGTGGCGTGAAGCGCGTTTGTGAGGACCTATCCGCTTTGGGTCACAGCTGAGTCACGCCACGCCAATTGACTGCACTTTAGTAAGATTCCTGTCTGTACTGCTTACCAAGCGCGTCAGCGCTTTGCCTGCAATGCCTCAATTGCTTTTTCAACGACAGGGTCATGTTTCGCAATAATGTCGGCGCGAGTCACACGAACAACGATATCCGGCTGGATCCCCACGCCGACAAACTCGCGCCCGTCCGCAAAGCTGTCATGCTTGGTACAAAACCGGGCTGCACCGCCGCCCGGGAGTTTGACGAACAAGGGCTGCCCTGTGCTGCCCGCAGTGGGCTCGCCGATCATGGGACCCCGGTGCGACTGAGCAAACACTACGGTCATGTCCTCGGCAGCCGAAAACGTTCGCGGGCTGATTAGCAGGGCTACGGGGCTAGCGAAGTAGCGCGCCGGGTCGGGTACTACAGTCACGACGGGGAGGTCGACAAAGGTCTGGTCCCGCTCCCAAGCGCGATAAGTCGCAATCCACTGGGTCGATCGCGACCGCTCACCAGGCACAGGCTTGTTGATCAGCGTAGCCATGATGTGTTCGCCGATCGATTCATCGCCGCCGCCATTCTCTCGCAAGTCGAGTATGAGAGCACTCGCTTTGCTGATCTCCGGCCAATGCTCGTCCCACTCTTTCTGATCCGTATCATCTTCAAAGTCGTTCAGCTGAACATAGGCGATATTGCCGGGGAGTATCTGGAACTGGAACTTCGGACGATGGGACGCAGCAGCGTAGGGCGGGACGGTAAAGCTTAGATCAGCGTGTGCGCCTGACGGGGTGCTCGTCGTCAGGTGGAACGTAGTGCCCTCCGGCGCGCTGAACAGGTTGAAGCCATAAGTCCGGTTTACGCGATCCTGCGGAGTGGAGGCAGAGACAAAAGGTTCCACGTGCGTCCTGGCCCACGCTGTTGCAGGCTCACCATTGATCGTGACGATCTCATCGCCGGGCTGAAGCCCCTGCAAGCTGAAGTCTGGACGCATCGCGCTAAGTACCAACAGACGGTCGTCCACCAAGCGAGTGCGAAACGGCATGTAAGTGGTGTTGACGTCTTCAGGCAAGTAAACGGCTGTGTGACCATCCTCCAGCAACGCATAGAACGACTGCAGGGTGCGGTAGTACTCAGCTGTCGATTGTGTCGCGAGCACCTTGGGAATGAAATTGCGGTAGGTCAGATCCCAGTTCAGTTGAGGAACGTGCCAGAAGTTCGCGAAGCCGAATTTCGCCTGGGCCCACAACAAGGATAGGCCCGCGAGCTTATCGGAGTCGGAGATGTTGAAGGCGTACGGCGTAATGAAAGCCGCAGTACCCCAGCGCGCCTCCTGCTGAACTCGGTAAACGTTCTCAGTGTTCTTTGGGGAGGACGCACTGGACGTGGCTTCCTGCCCCACCGCGAGCCAGGCAGGCAAGACAAGGGCGAGTGCAAAAATGCGTAACAGATCGTTCAGGCACCGTCCAAGATGATTCATTTCGGAAGCTTACGCTAAAGACTGAACTTCTCTTCACGACTGACTTGACTCAGGGAAACCTTTCAAGGGTTGAACGCATTTGTAGCTTTGGCACAACGCGCCTCGGGTTATCCTTTAGCGTACTTACAATGTAGGTATGCTAAAGGCGGACAATCTCCCATTGCCTTCGATTGGAATGCAGCAAGGCGCAAGCAAATGACAAAAACCCTACAGACTCCTGAGTTCAAGAACGAAGCCGAAGAGGCCGCCTGGTGGGATAGCCATCCCGACGAGACGCTGGCGCTCTTCAAACAGGCGGCACAGGACGGAACGCTCGGCCGGGGTACCCTTGCCCGCCGTTCTCAAACCGCAGCGACGTCGATCCGCCTTGACGCTGCAGACATTCAACTTGCGAAGACGATTGCACAGCAGCGCGGCCTTCGCTATCAGACTTACCTGAAGATGATCATTCACCAGCATCTCGTGCAGGAAGAGAACAACAACCGGAAACAGGGATTGAAGCCGTGAAAGCCCGCTTCGCCGGTGAAGGTTTCAGGACTGCCGTCTTCAGGGTGGAGGAAGAGGACATCGCTCGGCGCATGAATCGAGGCTGCTGGATCGATGACCCGAAGCTTTCTTTGGCTGCAGGTGCGACTTTTTGGGATCCGTTGCCGCACATCGTACCCGCTCAGCAACTAACGAATGTCGCCTGAGGCGCGTGCTGGTAAAGCTCGGCAAACAGTTCCTTGCGTTGCCCTTCGCTCGGTTGCAGCAGCAGATGTCCTGAAGCCGACATAGGAGCCGAACGATGGTAGGCAACTTCTACCATTCCTTTGATGGGCTTCTTTCCCGGAGTCCAAGGGCCAACGCGCGTGAGCTCCGACCACGGTATGGTTTTGGCGGAGAGTAGACGGCGTTCTGTGAGTCCGGACTCATCCAGGTCCCACCAGATGAAGAGATGGCTTAGCACGCAAACCAGCAGGAGGAAAAACCATAGTGCCCCGATGACACCATAGGCAGAACGGATTCCGGGTGCCGCATGGGGTGCCCTGGCCCAGGCGCAACTCAGCGCAATCCATAGGATCGCCAAAAACAATTGACGCCAGTCGAATCTCTGGTGAACTCTCATCCGTAGGATTAGCTTATCCCCAGATGTCTTGTTTCAGACGCAGTCCGTTCCGGAGTCTGTCCTGAGGTGAGGAGTCGGGGGCTTTTCATGAAGCTTTCTCAGGGCTCGGCGTAGACTCTGCTGGATGGAGCGCAGTCGATCGCCTGGAGCTGATTTGCCAGCGGTCGAAAAGACGAACAACAACAAAGTGCACACGTAGATTCCCTTCAGGAATGACAATAAAAGTGCTTTAACCCAGGAGACTCCATGTCCGGCAACGCCTCCCCAACACCAGAAAAAAAACGTTCCGCCACCCCGAAGGCACCCTCCGCCACGACCTACACCCTGCTCACGGAGCCCGCAGACGACCTTACCCCGATCTACGACCTGCTCTCCTCGGCGAAGAAGTCGATCGACATGACAATGTACGAGCTGACCGACATTACGGTCACCTCGCTGCTGGGCAAGGCTGCGGCCGCAGGCGTGACGGTGCGCGTGATTCTCGATCAGAATAATGAAAAGAAGAGCAATACCCCGGCCTACAAGTATCTTCAGGAGCACAAGGTTGGCGTGCACTGGGCTAACCCCGTTTACCTGGCGACGCACCAGAAGACGTTTACCGTCGACCAGGCCACCACGGCGATCCTGACGCTCAATCTCACTCCCACGGACTATGCCACTACGCGCGACTTCGCCGTGATCACGAACAATGCAAACGACATTGCGGCGATTGAGGCGACCTTCAACGCGGACCTTGAGAACCAGGCGATCACCCCGCCCACGGGCGACAACCTGGTTTGGAGTCCAACCAACGCTGCCCCGGCGCTTGTGGCGCTGATTGCCGGGGCGAAGACCTCGTTGCTGCTGGAGCAGGAAGAGTTCAACGACCCGGCGCTCGAGGCGGCTTTAGAAGCGGCCTTGAAGCGCGGCGTCGCGGTGACGTTGGTGCAGGAGAATCTGGAAGGCAAGTACAGCTCAACGCTGACCGCGCTGAAGTCCGCCGGGGCACGGATCGCGGTCTATACGTCTTCAACCGGCTACTATATTCACGCCAAAGCCGTTCTTGCCGACTACGGCACGGAATCGGCGCAGCTGTTTTTGGGATCGGAAAATTTTACGACCGAGTCGTTGGGCAGCAACCGCGAACTGGGACTGATCTTCTCCGATGCGGCTTCTATGACCGGGATTTATACGGCCGTTACCGCGGACTTTGCGGGAGGAACACCCTTCTAGGCTTGTGCACGACGGACTATTTCCGCGTCATTCGCCACTCGAGGACCAGCCGCTCAATGCCCTTGTCGTCGACCGAGTAGTGGCGATGGATGAGGACGTGGCCGTTGTCTTCGAGATGCGCGCGTGCGTAGGTTTTGCGGCCGGGACGATCGGGATCGAGGGAGGTGGCCACGAGCACGATGTTGACGCCATCGAAGGTGCCGTCGCTTTGGCGGATCGACATGGTCGTCTTCTGCGAGTCGTACCAGACGGTGGTGAAGCGATTGGTCTTCGGGTCGAAGCCGGAGATGCCGGTGCCGGTGCTTTTGCTTCCGTCGGGATCGAAGAAGGTGAAGTCCGATTGCAGGAACTTGCCATCCTGGATCATGTACTGCTTGCAGGTGCCCTTGGTGACGGCCGGTTGTCCGGTGGCCGGGTAGAAGGTCTTGACCATGTCCCAGTCTCCGGCAAACTGCGCGAGCAGCTTTTGGCCAGCTCCGGCTGCGGCGGGCGGCTCGTAGTCCTTGTGGGTTTGCTGCGCGACCACCGGCTGCGCAAGCGAAGCTGTGGCCAGGAACAACGCGACGATCCACCATTTCCTCATATCGCCGGATGATATGCGAAGATCGCCCGCATTGCACCTCTCCTTCGAGCGATGCGGGCCCGCGCTAACGCTTTCTACGACCTGCTAGCTGCCGGAGAAGCCGTACTGGATCGTGTACTGGTGCTGGCCGCCGGTGAGGGCGATGGTCATGGTGCCGTAAAGGCCGCTGAGGTCTGCGGTTCCGGAGCCGGGGACGATCTGCATGGTGATGGAGGGGGCGGTTCCGGCGGACATGCTGCCAAGCTGCATGGCGCTGAAGCTGCCGCTGCGGCCGGCCAGCTTGCCCGTGATGCGTTCCATGGCGACGTAGCCGCCGCTGGTGCTGGGAGGACCTCCGGAGGCCAGCATCTCGCCCCTGGAGGTGGCTTCGAGATCGCCGTGGTAGGTCTTGGCGAGGGAGAGGCTTTGGAGGGAGTCGTCGGGCGCGTGGCCGGTGGGGGCAACCTGGACGTCGAAGGTGCCGGCTGCGTTGGACTGGTCTGCGGGCATGGCGGGGCTCCTGGTGGGTGATGGTGCGAAGGCTTCTAAGAAAGAGCTTGAAAGAGAGAGAGAAAAGAGAAGTAGTAGTCGTTTGCGCTTGAAATGTGGATTCCCGTGCGAAGCGCAATGGATTGAACAGGATGGAGCGGTGTCGCGATTTAGAAAGCAGCGCCGGAAGAAACCGAAGACGCGGATTGCCGGAGACGGAATTGGGGCAAGCGCCGGATTCTCCCAGATGTACACATGGTACGGCTGAGGTCGCCCGGGAGGACTGGGTCGAAAGTGGTATTGCGGGGCCAAGTTGGTGGGAGGAAAGGACTTTGCGGAGGACGGGTTGTGCACAGCAAA
>CAXTQE010000002.1:0-73066 GCA_964246225.1 uncultured Acidobacteriaceae bacterium
TCAACAGTGTCGATCGATAGAATACTGTCTTTGACGATCGCGCTAGTGACGAAGTACGCCTGCAGGACCTTGTTTTCAGGGGTATCTGCCGCATAGACCAGGGCACCGGTCACCTTGGCTACCGACTCTGTTCTCCGAATGGGCTCGCCCATATTTGCAAGCGGCGCTGGAGCCGCAACATTCACCGGATCGGGCATTACGCTACCTCCATTGCTTGCGCCTGCAACAGGGCCCGCACTAAAGTTCGTTTGCCGAGAACGAGCTTCGGAGCGTTCCCTTTGCGGGTACGAGCTGTCTTGAACTCAGCTTCCGCAGCCTGCGCTGCGCTCGCTTCTGTCAACTTCCTGCCTCGTAAAGCATGTTCTGCCTGATGAGCCCGCCAGGGAATCGTCGCGAGTCCGCCAAGACCGATCCTCACATCGCGCACCATAGCGCCATCCAGATCGAGCGCGACGGCAACACTGGCGTTTGCGAACTGGTAGCTTTCGCGGCCCCTGATTTTTCAGGTACAGAGAGCGCCTTTGCGGTCCTACAGGTATTACAAACGCCGTAATGGGGTCTCCGGGTATCAGATTCGTTTTCAAATTTGTGGCGTGGTGCCAGGCAGCCGATGCAGCTGCGCAAACTCAATCAGGTGCCTGCCGGAACGAGTCGCGATCTCCACTTTGGCGTCCAGCGCAATCAGAGCCGGAGCCCAGTCGCTGGGATATACAGCGATGCAGTCTTCGCTCGTTCCAAGAATCGCGTGTTCCCGGTTCGCTCCGTCAAGCGCTGCGCAACCCGAACCTGGACTGCGCTTGTTGCATTTCTCGTAGCTGGTGTCCCGGAAGTAGCCGCAGCGGGTCCGCTGAAGTACGTTCCCGCTCAGCCGCGCCATGTTGCGAAACTGCTGCGATGCCGCCTTCCACAAACTTTCTGTCAGCAAGGGATAATCGCGAACGACACCCGCATCCTCATGCAGCTGAGCCATCGAAACAAGGGAGCCGATACGCAAACCCGTGGCGATCCAATCTTTAGAAAATCATTTACGATCATCGGCCGCCTCCCTCATGCAGATCGCGACCGCCGGAGCCGTTCTGCAATCTCTATTAGAACGAAAAAAGACCATACAACAACTTGCCAGAAACGATCAAGATTACGTTAGATCGTGTCATCTGTAGCCTTCAACTAAGAAAGACGGGTACATTGACAAGATGGCAAACGATCCACGACAGCAGCGATTGCTCCAAGACCTTGTCGTTGCCGTGAACGAAGTGATCGGCACCCATCCAACGAGAGAACGCACTTCTACCGCGATCGAAGGTCTTCTGCTTTCCCGATCAACACGCGAGAAGAAGTCTGCACAGTTGGTTCTGAGACAACCGGCGCTCTGCCTCACTATGCAGGGCGCCAAATGGGCGCTCTCCGGAAATCAACGTCACGATTACAGCGCTCGCCGAGCGCTCGCCGTCACAATGGCCGCCCCTGCACGCAGCGCGATCTCTTCAGCTACAGCGGCTAGCCCGTACCTTGGCATCATGTTTCCATTGGACTTAAAAGCCCTCCAAGAAGTGGCGCAGGAGGCGCTTTGCGACAAGAAAGACCAGGCTTTGAGTCCGGACCGGCTTCAATCGATTTTCGCCATGAGCCTGTCCTCGGAGCTTCTGGACTGCGCATTGAGAGCGATCCGCCTTCTCAAGACTCCCGATGCCATCCCTGTACTTTATCCTGGCCTGATGCGCGATATGGCTTACTGGCTGATCTGTAGTCCCGAGGGCGATCAGTTCGTGCACATGGCTCGGCAACATATCCATGATCCGCGGATCCACCCGGTTATCTTGCACATGCAGCAAGAATTTAAAGGCAAACTCTTGACTGAAGAGCTTGCCTCGTTAGCAGGCATGAGCGCTGTCACTTTTCGGCGCAAATTCAAGGATGTGACTTCGACGACTCCGCTGCAGTACCAGAAGCAGCTTCGATTGCTGGAGGGACGCCGCCTGATGATCCTAGCGCGTGCCGGCATGGAACAGGCAGCCTATGAGGTCGGATACGAGAGCGCTTCTCACTTTAGCAGGGATTACACCCGGGCCTTTGGTCGATCGCCTCGTTACGATTTGTCTCGATGGCAGTGACTTCTCGTTTCCGCCATCGCTCATGTGGTTAGGTCTACTCACCAAGTCGGCATGTCAATTACCGGCATCCTGCGCCGCTGATAACGTAAGCAATAACGGAGCGCTATGGAGAGCAGCAATGGCCCCTGTAGCCGCCAGTTGTGACGCGAAGTAGAGCTTCAGTCCGGCTCCTGTCAGCCAGAGCGACAGAAGGCAGTTGCGCCTTCGCCTAAATGGGCAGTCTCTCGCAAGAGCGAGTTTGGAGAATGTACGCAAAGCCACGGTTACTACATTCTCGAAGCTATTCTCGAAAAGATCTTGGTTCACGAGAGCGCATGCAAGTCTTGTTCAACTCGGGTTAGTGAAGTTGTGAATTTTACTTGTCGGTGGGCCAGGTCTCTACTGGCGCGTGCTGGGCGAAGAAGTCCAGAAGGCTCTGCGGAGCGTTCTCGCCGAAAAGTCTGCCCTGATTTTCAGCGGATTCGGCGGCAGAGGAGGCACTGCGTGGAAAGAGCTCTGTTTCATATGCAAGCAAGGCGCTTTCCACATCATCTTGATGTGCGGCAATTTCCTCTCCAAGTCTGGCTCCGTCATACATGGCGAGATTTGCTCCTTCTCCCGCAAATGGCGATATCAGGTGGGCAGCATCTCCGAGTAGTGTGACTCCCTCAACTCGATTCCACCGGTGTTCTATCGGAAGAGCCATAATCGTTCGCGGTACTGGAGCAACGTCACAACCCGTGATCAGTCTCATTAGATTTGGCGACCAGTCTTCGAACTCTTGCGCCGCTGCTGCAATAGCAATCGCCGGATTGGAGAAGTCCAGGCTTGAAAGCCAGCCTTCCGGCTTCGCAAGAGCGACATAGGTGTGTAGAACCTGATCCGGCTCACGATGGCCTAGGAGAGCCTGTCCGGGCGCGGGTGCAAAAAGGGAGCCGTCGCCAGTCACCTTTGCACTAAACGGGTGTTTACTATCGCACTCATTCAGCCATATCTCGATGAAAGAGATGCCCACGTAAGCGGGTGTTGACTCAGACAGAAGGGGACGAACTTTCGACCATGCGCCATCTGCGCCGATCAGAAGGTCCGCCATTGCCCTTGAATCATCGGCAAAGGTGAGGGAATACCTGCCTTCACCGAGAGTCTCGACGCTCTTCACTGTAAATCCGCAGCGGATCGTGCCGGGTGCAAGCGAATCCAGCAACAAACGTCTTAGTTCTCCACGCAATACTTCAGGCCGGCCACTATTTGGATCGTCCGGTTCATCCAGCAGTACATCGCCTGCTTTGTTCATCACTCTTGAGGCTTGTCCCCCGGCATGAATGATTTGCGTGAAAGGTTCATATAGCTTTGCCGATTTTAGAGCTGCCTGGCCGGTGTCCTCATGCATGTCGAGCATGCCGCCCTGTACGCGTGCATCGGCTGAAGCTTCAGCCTCGTAAATCGTTACGGCGATGCCGTGAACCTGCAGAACCCGCGCCAGTGTGAGACCGCCCAAGCCAGCACCTATGATCGGCACCAATCTCTGCATGAACTTAGTTCATAGATTTCAAAGGAGGACGGGCAGCTAACGTGTCGAGTAGCAGACCCTCGCGTGCCAGCCAACCTCAGCCCTGCAGGAACTAGCATTTGTCAGCTTTCCCTATTTTTCGCAAACGAGGATTACTAGAGCGATACCAATCGAGAATGCGATCTGCCAGATCGTTGGCAATTAGCACTCTCGATTTGTGGCCATAAAGACGAGTTCCGAGAAGAAAATGCTTGCGACGAAGTCGGCAGTGAAGGCCGGATCAAAAGACAGAGGCTTGCTGATCGGCTATGCGCGAGTCCCGACCCAAAGTCAAAATCTTGAGTTGCAGACAGAAGCTCTTCAGAACGCCGGATGCAAGAAGATGTTTGAAGACCGGGTGAGCGGGAGCCGGGCTGAGCGTTTCGGGCTGGCTCAGGCTCGGGAACCCTTCGGGCTGGAGATACTCTTGTGGTCTGGAAGCTGGATCGGCTGGGCCGAAGTGTGAAGCAGCTGGTCGATCTCATCAGCGTGCTTCAGAAAGAAGGAGTGCAGTTCAAGAGCCTGACCGATTCTATTGATACCGGTATGGCTTCCGGCCGGTTTTCTCCACATCATGGCCGGCCTGGCTGAGATGGAAAGGGACTAAATGTAGACCGCACACGCGCCGGACTAGAGATCGCGCGACAACTCGGCAGAACGGGTGGCCGTAAGCGCCAGATGACGGACAGCAAGATGAAAGCGGCGAAGAAGCTGCTCTCCAGCGGCGTTCCGGCCCGGGACGTGGCCAGCAACCTTGGCGTTTCTGTTCCTACCTTCTATAGGTGGTTGCCCGCGTCGGCTCACTCCTAGAGTGCGAATCGAGGCTGGCCTCAACCATCACTTTTGAGAAACGTCCCGTCAGTATAACGACCTCGGCTTAGATATGCTGTGAGGTATGATCGCCATGTTTCTTCCGCAGCGTCTTTCGTCATCGAGATCTCCTTTTTGTCCTTGTTTGCGGATTTGGGTGAGCCCGCTTCGAAACCGCCTCCGCTCTCGTGTGCTTCGGAGCCGCGTTACAGGTCGCCAAAGGACCTTAGGGCAGCCCGCACTGCCTGGTCTGTCCATTCGGGTACGAAGTGGTCTGCCTCGGGAATGACCAGGGGTGCCGGGCAGCCATCAATGTGGCTGTGGAGTGAATGCATCAAGTCGGTATCCGGAGCCTTGGCGCCGATCGCCATAAAGGACGGCCCTGTCCATGCCTCTCTCCAAAACCGAAGAGCCTGCTTCGCTTCTTCCACTCCCTGCATCCCAGCTCTCACCATAGCCAGTTCCGGAAACATGCGTGCGCCAGCTTTGAAGCGTATATCCGGAAAGGGAGCATCGTACCCAGCCGTTTCCTCATCCGTCAGCTGCGGCGTGATGTGCCGGATAAGTTGCCCGACAGGCAAATGGGGCATCTTGCGGACCATGCATCTCCACTCTTCGTAATGTGGTCCGAGAGGCTCCCCGGTTGGCAACACGGTGTTCATCACGAACAGCCGCTCCAATCTTGCACGAAAGCACTCATCGACGGGCAAGGTAAGTCCTAGCGTTCCTCCCCAGTCCTGAACGACCAGCGTTGTATTGCGGGGATCAGTGTGCTCGACGAACCGAAGCAAGAACTCACGGTGGAAGTAAAAGGTATAAACGCAGTCCTCAACAGGCTTGTCCGAACGTCCAAAGCCGAGGAAGTCAGGTGCAAGCACTCGGGCTCCAGTTTCGAGCAGCAGGAGGATCATCTTGCGATACAGATAGCTCCACGTCGGCTCCCCGTGCAGACACAAAAATGTTCGCTCTGCATCCTTAGGTCCCAGGTCCAGATAGTGAACTCGCAAGCCCTCATAGCCCCGCAGCGAATCAACGTAGCTGGGTGGGTAGTTAAATTGCGGCAGATTGTCGAAACGGTTATCCGGAGTCCGAAGCGCCTCGATTCGCTGGCTTTGAACTTCTTTCGTCTTACTCGCCATGAACTATCAACTCCCTATGCACACTGGATGAACAGGGTAGGAGAGCGCACGTAATCGGTCATCAAAAGTGTTTATCTGGAGTCCAGTTCTGGATGGACCCGTTTCTGGAACTTATCCACTTGCTTCGACCTCAGGCCACCTTGTGGGGGCGAACCGATGCTGCTGGTAAATGGGGTGTGTCGTTTCGGAAGAGAGATGATCTGCTTTCTTGCTGGGTAGAGAAAGGGGAATGCCAGCTGATTCGTCCACTCGGTGCGCCAGTACGCCTGCAGCCCAACGACTTTGTCCTGGTCCGTACTTCCACTCCGTTTTCACTCACCTCAGACCCCTCATCGAGCCTTTAGATAGTGAATCGATCGTCTCGGCCACGAGAGAGATGACGCTTGGGAAAGGCGATGCCGCGCCCGTAATCTTGCATGGTGGCCGGTTCGTCTTCGACAGCGCCAATGAAGGCCTTCTCACCACACTGCTCCCGCCATTGGTTCACGTTGCAGCCGACGACACACCTTCATGGCGGATACGCTCTTTGCTCAAGATGAACCAAGCTCCGGGCGCTGGGAGTGACTTCATCATCGTGCGATTGATGGAGCTGATCCTTGTAGAGATCCTGCGCAATGAAGCTCTGCACACGGATGGAAGAGACACCGGCATGCTCGCGGGTCTTGGGGACCCCGTGACAGCTCGCGCCCTTGCAGCGATGCACCGGGACGTAGCGCATCACTGGACTGTCGTTGAACTTGCCCGGCTGTGCGGGGTTTCGCGTTCATCCTTTGCTGCCAGATTTTCAAGAATCGTGGGAACGGGACCCATCGAGTATTTGCTGCTCTGGCGAATGTCGATCGCAAAAGATCAGCTACTGTGCGGGGATCCAACCAGTGGACAGATCGCGCTTGCAGTCGGGTTCAAATCTTCAAGTGCCTTCAGCACCGCATTCAAAAAGGCAGTGAGATGTGCGCCTAACGCTTCGCGATTAAAGATGGATGCGTGAAACGCGTTAGCGTCAAAAATGCCGAGTGTCTTGCTGAGGTATACCCCTGAGTGATGCGGCCTGTGTGACAGAATCGCGTCTCACATGGCTCGCCTTTCTGCTATTGTGACACGGGATGGCGAAAGTTGAAGAACCAAAAGTGACAGGAAGCAGACGGCGCGGCGGTCAACACGTCGGATACCTGCGCGTGAGTGCGCTCGACCAGAAGAAAATTCGTCAGCTCGATGGCCTGGAACTGGACAAGCGGTTTACGGATAAGGTTTCTGGCAAGGATCGCAACCGCCCCAGCTCGAACAGATGATCGACTTCGTTCGCGAAGGCGACACCGTATTCTGCCAGTCTATGGACCGCCTTGCCCGTAACCTTGACGATCTCCGGCTGCTCGTCAAAAAGCTGACTGCGAAGAGCGTCAAGGTCTGTTTGTAAAAGAAAACCTGACCTTCACCGGGGAGAACTCGCCGATGGCGAACCTGCTCCTGAGCGTCATGGGTGCGATTGCAGACTTCGAACGGGAGTTGATCAAGGAACGGCAGCGAGAGGGGATTGCCATTCACGGCTGGTTGGTCGATGTAGAGATTCTGAATGAACCTGCGGAATGGGTGATGTGAAGATGGCGCGCCTTGTCCAGCGGTCGATCTGCTGCCCCTGCGGGAACGATAAAGTTCTCGCCTTTGGCCTCTGTGCGACTTGCTACATGCTGAAACGGCAGGATGAAGAATACTTCGGTGGGCAAAGGGAACGGTGCTGACCCGCGATGGCAACCGTGTGCCGTTCCTGGCTGCACCACGTTGAAGAGCGGGAAGCGGTCGATTGCAGTCCACCACCGCAAGCCGGGAAACAGCGACCCTAAGCTGATGATTACTATTTGTCTTGCCTGTCCTGCCAAGGTGACGCGGACCCAATACTTCCAAAGAAAATGGCCCTCTCTGCTTCGGGTGCTATGGCGCGAGCAGCACCCGCAGGCTCATGAGCAGACCACGCTCGATTTTGTAGAAAAGACGACCTTTGCGAGGCGCGTGGCCCCCTCTTTGGAGATAAGCCCTCAGTGCCTCTGAGGCCTAAACAAAACAACGGCTGCAACCGCTAGCGAGGCTGCTATAGCCCATTTCACCCGAATAGATAACATTGACTTGAACCTACGCTCAGGCTGAGGCAATGGATCCCCGAAGTCGCGGCGAGTATCAAACGCGCGCTAGTTTTGGGCTGTCCCACTGCGGAAAATGGCCGCACTTCGGGAACCCGTAGAGTTGTGCGTCTGGAAACCTGGACATCGCCCGGCGGCTTGACGCGACAGATATACGTGGTCGTCTACGCCCCAACCGATCACGAAAGGAGCCCAGAACCGGGCCTTTGGGGCTGCCGCGCTGCACCTCACCATAGGCCAAGTTTGGAGAAGCTCATCGAATGAAGGAGACGCTGCGAAGGACCGCCTCTCTGTCAGCGCGACGTCAGAGGGAAGGGACCAGGGATGTGCAGAGAATGAGCAAACAGTGCGGTGCGACCCACTGGACTGCTCGTGATGGCGGGCATTATGGGCTGCAGCGCTCGCACGAGCCGCACTGACGCTGCCACGGAGTAGTAAAGACGGGAATCTCCCAGCTTTCCCAGAACCTCCCGGATCCAGTGAAACAACAGCGCCGAGGACGCCGCCGCGCCGGACAAGCTCAAGAACAAGGCGCGCTCCCATCGAGCTTCCAACCGCATCTATGCCAAGGAGATCCTCCTCGTTCAAGAACTCCGTGACTGCATCGGCGAGCGTTGAAACGGATACGGGGCCGGATAGTGGCGGCGTTTAGCCATGTCCGGGAGGTTCAACGGCTACGAATTCACGGCCGCCCTTGGTGAGGCGGTCGATGACAAGCATCCCAGGATGCCCAACTTCCACCGATGCCATGTACGAGCAAGAGCGGTTTACCTGATCCGCAACGAACTGTATGAAACTTCAACTTTGGTGGATGCGCCATTGACCACATCTGCTTCCGGCTACGCGGAGGCAGTGCGTGGGGGGCATAGAAATCACCGGCTGCGACTTCAGACTAGACACTTCAGCTACGTTAGGACTCTCAACCGCCTGATTCAGAATCAGCAGGGCAGCCTAACAAGCCTCAGTGCTCACTAGGGCTGCATCCAACAATCACGACAAGCACGACGGCCGTTCCAGCACGAGGAGTCGCTCCTGTTCGGGAAACCAGCGAGGCTTTGCATGATCCCTTTCACCCTACTCACCGTGCGGTACATTACCCGGACGATCGTAGATTTCGGGTATGGATTCGTCCAGAGTGCTGCTTTTGCTGGCCATCGTGCTCGGCACTGACGATCTCAAGCCTGCCGGCATGGTCCTGGGGCTACTTGGGATTGCAGCCGTGATTCTGAGCTGGGTAGTCGCCCACTATATCTCCTGGTTCTTTCCGCGTGGATTGCAACACGTGCATAAAAGCCATTACGAGACCAGCCAAGCTGGTGATGCTGGACCGCCTCATTCCGCAGCAACACTACACACGTGACCACATTTCGCCTCACTTCTGGGCCAATGGCAAGATGCCGGAACGGGAAGACTGGAAGCAGCTTGCCAGCGACAACTTCAAAGGCTTTCGGGTGAAGGTGGGCGGCCTGGTGGAGAACTCGGTAGACCTGTCGCTTGAAGATCTGAAAGCGCTCGGAACGAAAGAGAACATCACTGAATCCAGGGCTGGTCCGGTATCGCTGAATGGGGAGGAATCTCGATGAAGCGGTTGATCGATCACGTCAGACCCTTCCCCCACGCCCGGGTCGTCGCGTTCTACTCTTTCGGAGACACACTCTATGGCGGCCCTTACTACGACACCAGGACATCTACAACGCAAGCAAGCCCGAGTGCGTGCTGGCCTTCGATATGTGTGGCGCGCCCCTGTCCGAGGTCTACGGGTGCGCCACTTCGCCTTCGTGTGGAGAACCAGCTTGGCTACAAGATGGTGAAGTGGATCGAAAGAATCGAGTTCGTGGAATCAGAGAAGCTGCTCGGACGGGGAGGCGACGCAAACGAAGATACTGAGTACTTCAACCTCCTGCCAAACATCGGATGGCAACCCCAAAACAACTTGTCGTATCTGGAACATCCAGGGTGCATCCCGAGGACGATGCCTCCCACGTCACCCGGCTTCTGGAACGGCTGCGGTTGAAATGGCTGCTGCGCCACTTGCCCCACCGACTTGTCTGGGCGACCTATGTTTCTTTCATTGGTTTCTTGACCGTTGCAATCCTGGCGTTGCTGAGCGTCGTGACGAACAGTCCATTTGTTTTTCCTTCGCTCGGGCCCACCGCGTACCTGTTCTTCTTCACTCCTCTTTCGAATGCGTCAAGCCTAGGAAATACGATTCTCGGTCATGGAATCGGTCTGGTCTGCGGCTTCGCGGCTTTCTTCCTCTGCATAAGCCCCCACATTCCCATGCTGGGAGCCAGTCAATCGAATGGCCTCGCATTCTGGCAGCAGCACTTTCGCTCTCAGCAATGGGAGGGCTGATGGTCCTGCTGAGGCTCTGTCACCCTCGGGCGGGCGCGACCACACTCATCGTGGCTTTGGGCATCCTGTCCAGGCCAAAGTACCTTGTGATCATTAAAGTCGCGGTTATCCTGCTTACCGGCCAAGCTTTCTTGATCAATCGTCTTGCAGGTTTGCCGTGTCCGGTCTGGCGTTAGATGGAACAGCCTGCCTCAGCTTAGATGCGAGCCGGATCACGCCGAATAGTTCTTCGAAGTGACACCATCTAGGAAGCAAAGGCCACCCATTCTGAATCAGACGGTGGGAAGGTTCGCTCTTGCGAGGGGGGAGGATCCAATGTGTTTTTCAGCCGCTGCAAATTTTACGGGGAGTGCTGTCCTGGGCGTAATTGGGGTGGGCGACGCTGTCGGAAGTGAAGCATCGTCGGGAGATCCTCTTTGCTTCGTTTCCGCTCCTGTTCGCGCTCCACCAATTTACAGAAGGTTTGTGTGGCTTGGACTGGACGGCGTCTGCCCACCGCAGTGGCTCATGATGCCGGCGCGGCCTTTATGCTCTATGCACAAGCCTTATTGCCTGTACTGCTACCCCTGGGAGTGCTCCTGTTCGAGCCCACGGCGACGCGGCGACGCAGAATGCTTCCGTTTACTGTGTTGGGTTATCGTACTGGGGCTGTATGTTTTGTGGGCTCTCGCAGCCTTCCCAACACACGTTTTCCTCGAGAAAAACAGTATTGTGTACATGAACCCAGCCACGCACCATGGAGTAGTTGCACTCCTTTACGTTGTTGCCACCTGCGGCTCGCTATTCTTTTCCAAGGTGAAGGACATGGTTGTGTTTGGAATTGCTAATCTGCTGATTCTGCTCACCACAATAGCAGTAAAAGAGTACGCCTTCACATCCATCTGGTGCGCGTATGCTGCCATCGCCAGTGTCATTATCTGGTTCGGCTTCCGCCATAGCAGCCGGGCAAGACCTTTTCAGTACAACGAAGCCAGCTAACTAAGGCAAGCCCCTGCTCCAAAGAACCCGCGGGCACCTTGCGGCAAGACCTGGATGCGAGTTTTGCCAGTCTCGCCAGAGCTTCTTGTGGTGTACGCCTTACGCTTTGCGCAACTGAGACAAGCGGTGTGGCTGATTTCCGCCACACCTTCTCGGCCAACACCCTGGCGACGTTCGAAGGCATGGTTCGCGATCATGGCAGCGGGCTCAACTCGAATCCGCAATCGACCCCTATCATTGCGAACCAGCAGAACCGTTTTCGCGAAGGATACTTTAAGACTACGGCGAGCCTTCATCGCGGAAGGCACGAGATCAAGGCGGGCGTCGAATCCGACAACACTTTTCTGAATGAAAGATTCAGCTACAGCATCACCGACCCTACGCAGTTCGATGCCGACACCCCGGTCGACCTGTCTTTCAGTGCAGCTCGTCCGCAACTCGAACAAGCTGCTTTTATTGAGGATGTAATCAGTCTTGGACTCTGGACCATCGCGGCCGGTCTCCGCTGGGATCACTACCAGTTGCTGCTGAACCAGAAGGCGTTCAGTCCGCGCCTGTCGGTGGCAACGTCGTTTTCACGTTCTAAGACGGTTCTACACGCCTCCTATGATCGTATCTTTCAGACTCCATCTTTTGAAAACATCCTGATCTCAGGTTCACCGCAAATCGATGCACTGAACACGCAGTTCCTGCGTCTTCCAGTGCAGCCGTCACGCGGAAACTACTTCGAAGGCGGTATCGTCCAGGCACTTGCGAACCGCGTTCGGCTGAGCGTCAACGTGTATCGACGTGGCGTACATAATTTCGCCGATGACAATCAGCTGCTGAATACCAGCGTGAGCTATCCAATTTCTTTTGAAAAGGCCGTGGTGTATGGGGCAGAGGGCAAGCTCGATATCGTCCACCTGTCCCGCCTCACTGGCTTCGTGAGCTACTCCTATTCGGTGGGCGCTGCCTGGTATCCAGTCACGGGCGGACTGTTCCTTGGAGACGATGCAAGCGCAGCGGCCGGACAGACCGGAACTCACTTTCCGATCTCTCAGGACCAGCGCAACACCCTGCGGACGCGCTTTGGCTATCAGCTTACGCGGAGTCTGTGGTTTGCCTCGGGAGCAGAGTACGGATCGGGCCTACCGTTCGAGTTCACAGGAGACCAGGCTGATGCTCTTGCACAGTATGGATCGGATGTTGTCGGTCGCATAAATTTTCAGCGTGGGCGCGTTCGGCCGCAGCTGGCGGTGAGCGCGTCCGCAGGGCTTGATGTACACAATTCTGACCGCCTGAAAATACGGCTGCAGGCCGATGGAATCAACCTCAACAATCGGCTGAACATAATTGATTTTAGCGGCCTCTCTTCCGGCAATGCCATCGGTCCTCAACGCAGTTACTCTCTGCGGTTTACAACCTGCTTCTAAATTATCAGGGGCGCGCTTGGGCGTGAGGCTCCGCTGCGCGAAGTACGGGAAGAACACATGCAGAACCCTTCCCGGTCGTCCTTTGTCAGCGGTTTCGCTACTTCTTGTGACCCACCAGGAACGTCAAGCCTGCCAATGCATTTAAGTTATTGGCTACATTCCCATGAGGCAATGTCATCACGTATTCAGCTGGGATTAGCTGTAACGAAACGTGCTGGTTAAGTTTGACCAGAACACCCCCGCCCAAAACAAAGGTGACGCGTTACTCACCACGCCTTCGAGCAATGTGCGGGAGTCACCAATTCCGTAAAGCCCAGGGGTGTCACACGTCCGATGGGATGCAGCTTGTACAGCGGACCGCCTGTAATACCGTTCACATGCTCGCTATTTTTATAAAAGCCATTAAAGCTTAAGAAGATATCGGAGTTCTTACTGACTGCAGCGCGGCAACCGCGTCAAAGCCGTGAAGGCTCGTGTAGCTACGATCTGCATCTTGGACATCAAGATACTCATACGCGCCTGTGATCGAGCCGTGGTGTTCTGGATCCGTTTGCGTAGGGCCTGCAACAGAGCTCAAACAAAAATAATGCGGAAGCGAATGGGACAAAGGGTCTCATGTGCTTCTCCTTCCTGCATGGCTGCAAACGAAAATGCGGGGCGCAGATGTTGGGGCTCCACATAGATAGGGGAGTATTCCGCCAGCGCTGAAGATGAGCTTCAGCCATCCCCCTGTTTCGACCCCTCAGCGGTGAAATATGAGTTTTTCAACACCATCGAACGTTTGTGACCGCTTCTGCAACTCAGGCCATTCGTTGACGATTCTGAGCCGAAATGCGTTCTTTTCTCAAATCAGAAGCATACTGTCCCGAATGGACGTTTGTGGTCGCGTGAGGCTTCGGCAGCAGCCATGCTTGCCTAGATAATAGCCGACAAACTCTGCGGTAGCGGTAAGCTGCATCCATGGGCGTTGCGTGTTCATGCAAATCAGACTGTAAACGGTATCCATCAGGACGGAAAGACTGTTGATCGACTCGTAGCCTACATGCCGACTTTGACCTGCAACCCGCCCGCAGACGTGTTCGTCAGGGATGCCGCGCTCTACGAAGGATCGGCTGATGGGTAGCCGGCGTTCATGCCCGTCACGTCGGCAAGCCTCAGATCCTGCGTTGGATCCTGTGTCTTTCGACCGAACTGACTCTTGCGTTCATCCGAGACCGTATCCTTTCATCATTGATCTAAGCCGAACGCAGAAAAGCTAGGAGTGCTTGACTCACCTTTTCAGGCCGTTCTTCATGTGGAAGGTGACCGCATTGCTTTAGAGAAACGAATTCTGGGTTCTTAGCCATGCCCTGCCAGATTGCGCGGAAGTCCCACATTTTTCCCCCTGACTCAAAGTCCTCACCCCATAAAACAAGGGTGGGTGCTTCGATCAGAACGTCCTTGTCGACTTCATCCTGGGCCACATCTTCCTGCGCTGCTCTGTAGTCGTTGAATGCGCCTTTAAGGGCTCCCGCCTCGCTGTAGGCCGTGACGTAGGTTTGTATCTCCTCCGGGCTGAAAAGCTCAGGGTTGTAGCACCAGCTTGAAAAGATGTAGCGAAGCCAGATCTCTTCCCGTCCCGTGATGAGCGCTTCTGGCAGATCGAGGACACTGTTGAACAGGAAGAACCAATGCCCGCGGGCAACAGTGGCGTTCATGCTGTCGAAAATAACGCGCGTCGGAATATTGTCCATGACGACCAGCTTCTGAACCAGGTCGGGATGGTCTTTGGCCAGACGTGTCGCTACGCGGGCGCCACGATCATGGCCTACGATGAAGGCTTTTACAATCCCGAGGGACTTCATGAGAGCGACAATGTCCTGGGCCATAGTTCGCTTGTCGTAGCCGGCCGCAGGCTTGCTGGTAGCTCCATAGCCACGCAGGTCAGGGACTATGACGCGATAGCGCTTTGCCAAAACTGGAATCTGGTGACGCCAGGCAAACCAGGTTTCAGGGAAACCATGCAGGAGGATCACAGGTGGACCCTCACCAGCTTCCACGTAATGCATGCGGATGCCGTTGAGATTGATGGTGTGGTGTTGTGGTGGGTGTTCTGACATTATTTATCCTACAAAGGGTGCATGAAAGAGATTGGCTTGCGTTTGAAAGAAGCAATGAGATTACCTTGTTGGTATCCGACGCAATGCTCTGAACTCAACGCCTCATTGATGGATCACGTGGATCAGATCAGCTTATCCAGGGTGATGGGAAGATCTCTCACGCGCCTGCCAGTAGCGTTGTAGATCGCATTGCCGATAGCAGCTGCGACTCCCACCAAGCCGATTTCACCCAAGCCTTTGGCGCCGATAGGATTTACTATGTCGTCATCTTCTTTTACGAAGATGACTTCAATGTCATGCACATCCGCGCAGACGGGCACGTGGTATTCCGCCAAATTGTGGTTCATGATGCGACCGAGCTGATGATCAGTCTCGCTTTGCTCCTGAAGCGCCATGCCGATACCCCAAACGACGCCGCCGATGATTTGGTTGCGAGCCGCTTCATGGTTGATAATGCGACCTCCGGCAATGGCGCTTACGACGCGGCACACCGACACAGTTCCGAAATCTTCATCCACCTCGACTTCGGCAAATACCGCAGAGTGGGTGTAGCTCTTATAGCCATGCTGCTTGAGCAGGTTCGGTCCACTCTTGGTTTTTTCTTCGATGGGCTCTCCATCGCCAGCCGCCAGCGCAGCTTGCAGCGTAACGAACGACGAAGGATCAGCGATGAGGGAAATTCGCTCGTTGACGAATTCCACCTCTTTGAACGACGCATGCTTCAGCGGGGAATTGTCTAGCCCGGCAGCCAGGTTGAAGATCTTCTCTGCGACGGCTCTGCATGCTCCTGTAACAGCCGTGCCTACCGAAGCGATTGTCCACGATCCACCTTCGAGCGGCGCAACAGGAAGCTCCGTATCCCCCAGCTTGACGATCACGCGATTCAACGGCAGTCCAAGTGCCTCACCGGCGAGGATGGCCATCGCCGTGTACGTGCCGGTACCGATGTCCGCCGTTCCACTTGCAACGGTGAGCGTCCCATCCGGTGCAAGCGTAGCCTTTGCGGCGGCCGGCATCTGCGGTGCTTCCCAGACGCCCCCCGCCATACCGCGTCCGACAAGCGAGGTTCCTCGTCGTTCGGTTCTCGGAGTCGACTTGCGCTCACTCCAACGAAAACGTTCCGCGGCCTGTTGGTAGCAGGCTTTTAGTTCTTTGCTTGAGTATTTCTTGTCGTGGTTCTGGTCCTTCTCTGCATAGTTCTGCAGGCGTAGCTCCACTGGATCGCGCCCTGTGGCCACGGCCAGTTCATCCATCGCTGTCTCAATCGCCCACACACCCTGCGCCGCGCCGGGAGCACGCATGTCACCGGGTGTGGCGGTGTCCATTGCCACGGTCTTTTCTTCCATGGTCACGTTGTCGCAGTGGTAGCTGAGACCACTCCAGTTAGCGATGACTTCGAAGTAGTTCTCATAGCGAGACGTGGCCTGCATCGTTTCATTGTGCAGGGATTGCAGGTCGCCGTTCGTATTGGCTCCGATCCGGATCTCCTGGAGCGTCTCCGGGCGATGAGCCAATGTAAACATCTGATCGCGAGTCAACGTCAGGCGCACGGACCGCTTCAGGGCTTTCGCGGCTAATGTTGCGAGGTAAAGCTGGTACTGCGGCCGAAGGGCCGAGCCGAACGCGCCTCCAACAAACGGTGACTCCACACGCACATCGCTCTTGGAGAACCCGAAGATGTTGGTCACGTACAGCTGGCTGTTCGACACGCTTTGCGTCTTGTCGTAAATGGTGAGTGTGTCATCGGGGTTATAGACCACTGTGGTGGCGAACAGTTCCATGGGATTATGGGTTTCGGTCGGAGAGTGGTAGGTCTTGTCGAGCTTGACGGCAGCGGTCGCATAGGCTTGAGCGGAGTTACCGCGAGGCTTCGGCGGAGGCTCAATACCGGCCCGGTTTGACTTCTCGACCCTCTTCGCCTCCTGAACCGCCATGGTCATGTCGGTCTGGTGGGTGAGTGCCTTATACTCCACACTTACTAAGCGTGCCATATACCGCGCTGCCTCAAAGCTTTCGGCAACGGCGAGCGCGATAGGCTGGCCACTGTGATGAATGCTGGCATCGTACAGCGGGCGCAACGGCTTGCCGTCCGTGGGCGCGTCTTCGTCGAGATACGACTTATCAAACCAGGCTAAATGCGGCCTGTTCTCGTGAGTGAAGACCTCGACAGCTCCCGGCACCTTCATCGCTTTATGGGTGTCAATGCTCGCGATTTCGCCATGCGCAATAGCTCCTGAGACCACCACGGCGTAAAGCATGTCCGGGGCAAAGAACTCTCCCGCGTACCTGGCTACGCCGGAAACTTTTGCGGGTCCGTCAATTCGGTTGACATCAGTTCCAATTAGATGTGTGTTCATGCTTGATCTCCTTCGTGGGCGGCCTGCTCCAACGCGCGAACAACTGTGACAGGTGCCAGCTTAAGTTTGAAGTCATTTTCACCGTACCCCTGGGCTCCCGCGAGCAACGCCGATTGGAAGGCATGCCAGGTGTCGCGATTCGCAGGCCTACCGACGAGCAATTCCTGCTCAAGCTGAGCGTTGCGCCACGGCTTGTGTGCCACTCCGCCCATAGCCACGCCGGCCTTGGTAATGAGGCCATTTACGACTTCCAGACCGGCCGCAACGGAGATGAGTGCGAATGCGTAGGACTGTCGATCGCGCACCTTGATGTACGCAGAGTTCTGCGCGAAACCGGTTGCAGGAAGATCGACCGCAGTTATGATTTCGTCCTTTGCAAGGGTCGAGTCGATTTCCGGATGATCACCAGGCAAACGATGGAAGTCAGCAAACAGAATGCTGCGATCGCCTGCCGGACCGGTCACCTGAACAACGGCCCCGAGCGCGGCCATGGCAACACACATGTCGGAAGGATGCGTAGCGATGCACTCTACACTGGTTCCAAGAATGGCAAGGCTCCGGTTGATTCCTTCCTTCGCCGGGCATCCCGTCCCAGGCTCGCGCTTGTTGCAGGGAACTGCGGTGTCATAGAAATACACGCAACGTGTTCGCTGCAGCAGATTGCCGCCGGTTGTCGCCTTGTTTCGCAGTTGCGCGCTGGCACCAGCTAGAATGGCACGCGACAGCAGGGGATAGCGCAATGAGACTACAGGGCTGTAGGCTGCATCGCTGTTCGTTACAAGTGCACCAATTCTTACGCCTCCGTCCGGTAGCTCCGTAATGGCGCGCAGCTTCAGCCGGTTCAGGTCTACGAGGGCAGTCGGGCGTTCGACTGCATACTTCATCAGGTCGACGAGATTCGTGCCACCCCCAATGAACTTCGCTTGGCCATGGCTAGCAACGAACTGAGCGGCTCCGCTTAAATCGTCTGCGCGGACGTATTCGAAGTTGTTCATTGTGCACCTTCGATAGTCGATCCCGTGGTGTCCATGACGTGCTTCACAGCAGCAACGATGTTAGGGTAGGCACCGCAGCGACAGATGTTGCCGCTCAGTTGCTCGCGAATGTCTGCCTCTGTCTTGGCATGCCC
Source organism: uncultured Acidobacteriaceae bacterium (assembly GCA_964246225.1). Classification (GTDB taxonomy): domain Bacteria; phylum Acidobacteriota; class Terriglobia; order Terriglobales; family Acidobacteriaceae; genus Edaphobacter. Next base: position 18,054 of record CAXTQE010000002.1, read on the forward strand.
CTCACGCAGCATTCCAACGGCGGAGCAGATCTGTCCAGGCGTGCAGTAGCCGCATTGGTAGCCGTCACGATCCACAAAGGCCTGCTGCATGAGTGACAAATTGCTCTCACTCCCCAGCCCTTCGATCGTAGTGACTTCTGCACCGTCGTGCATCACCGCGAGACAAAGACAACTGTTAACCCGCAGACCGTCAAGCAGCACCGTACACGCGCCACACTGGCCGTGGTCGCAGCCCTTCTTACTTCCTGTAAGGTGCAGTTCCTCACGGAGCAGGTCGAGCAGGGATGTCCATGGCTCGACGGGGAGAGCATAGGCCTGTCCATTGACCTAGAGTTCTGTGGAAACTGCGAACGCGGAATGTGGTATCAGCGCCTGTTGTCGAGCCATTACTTCCTCTTTTCCAACTACTTGAGTAGCATCAACTTCAAAAAGTATGCCAGACGCATACCTATACTTCTGGCCTGCATACGGCAGATTGCCTGCGCCCGATCCTAGCTGAGCAAAGGTAGCACCTCATGCGAAATGGCAACTTCGATCAGCGTCGGCCGCGGCGAATGCAGGGCGTTGATATACACCTCGCGAATGTCCTCGGCGGTCGTGACGCGATGAGCGTCTACGCCGTAGCCGTGCGCCAGCGCAACGAAATCGATGCCGGGTAGGTCCAGGCCCGGCACATGTGGCGTGTTTTCTTCTTCCGCGAACGATTTCAGAATGGCGTATTGCTCATTCCGCAGTACGAACACAACCAACGGCAGTTGGAGTTGTGCCGCTGTCCAAAGCGCCTGGATGGTGTAGTTGATCGATCCGTCGCCGATGAGCGCAGTTACGGATCGGACCGCACCTTTGGCGGTCGTTTCCAGATCTTTCTGAGCAAGTGCAATGCCGACCGCTGCAGGCAAACCGAAGCCGAGGATGCCACTAGCGAAAGTGAAGTAGCTTTGCGGCTCATTCATCTTCCATGCTTTTGCAAGTGCCTTCATGTTTGAAGCGGACTCTCCAACGACAATGCCGTGTTCTGGAGCAATAGACGCAAGCAAACTGAAGAACTGCTCCGGCGCAAGAAACTTCGTGGCGCCGTCATTACCGGAAGGACTTTCGACAGACTTTTCTTTTCTCTTTTCGAAATCGGGGCGGCGTTCTTTGGTCATCTGGGCAAGCTGCTCGAGGGCCAGCTCTGGAGCAGCCAGCAGGCTGTCACCCACCGGTGCTCGTGCGGCCTCATCCGGATCATCCGTTAGATGAAGCAGTTCTGCGCCTTTGGGAAGGTAATCGCCCGGAACATAAGGGTAGTAGCGGAAGACCGGTGCACCCGCAACTAGGATAAGGTCATGGCCTTTCAACGTGTCGGAGAGAGGCTTGATGGCGAACGGCAGAGCACCCTGATACTGTGGATGGGATTGTGGAAACGAGGCACGTTCCGAGCCGGGAGCGGCGTACACAGGAATGCCGAGATGCTCCGCAAGGCTGACTGCGGCACGCCATCCCTCACCGATCGTCTCCGTCTTGTCGAGCGCAGCGCCGACGACCAGAACCGGGTGTTTGCTCGCGTTGATGCGATGAGCGAAATCCGCAAGCCGCTGGATATCGGGGGCAGAGCGACGGCTGACCGTCCGAACCACAGCCTCGCCCTCCGCCTCTTCATCCCAGTCGTCCAGCGGGATCGAGAGGAACACCGGACCCTGCGGAGGCTGAAGTGCCATAGCATACGCACGCATGATGGCAGCCGGAACATCCTGTGCCTGTTTTGGCTCGTAGCTCCACTTCACCCAGGGCCGGGGCATCCGCGTGGCGTCCACGTTGGTAAGCCACGGCTCCAGCAGGAGCATCTTCCGGGTCTGCTGGCCAGCCGTTACGATCAACGGCGTCTTGTTCTGGAACGCAGTCGTCAGGTTTGCCATCAGGTTCCCCATGCCGGCAGCCGTGTGCACGTTCACTAAAGCTGGGCGCCGCAAGGCCTGCGAGTAACCGTCCGCCATTGAGATCACAGTCGCTTCATGCAAGCCGAGGATGTATCGAAAGTCTTTCGGGAAATTCTGGAGGAAGCTCTCTTCTGTTGACCCAGGATTGCCGAAGATGGTGGTGAGTCGCAATTTGCGCAGCAGATCGTATGTGACATCGCGAACGGTGGCCATATCTTGTTCGATGCTCATTGTGCGTATGGCGGATATCGGCGGGCGTTGCCTGCCTTCTTCAGTGTTTCCTCAGGCCTCTTACTGTCCACGAAGACCCCTAAGCTCAAACCACTTGCAGAACAGACCATCGTCACTACCGGTGCTTCCAGTGGTATCGGCCTTGCCACGCGAAAGCCGCCGCCGCGAAAGGTGCAACAGTCGTGCTGGCGTCGCGCAGTGAAGATGCGTTGAAGCGGATCGTTACCGATCTTAAAGCCTCTGGTTGGAAAGGCATCTACGTCGTGACGGATGTGAGCAAGCGCGAGGATATCGACCAGCTGGCAAAGGTGACGGTGGAAAAGTTCAGCGGCTTCAATACCTGGGTGAACAACGCCGGCCTAGGACTGTTCGGCCGCTTGGAAGACGTGTTCGACGTGGATCACCGGCAGATGTTCGACATCAATTTTTGGGGCGTCGTGTACGGCTCGACCACGGCATTACGAACGCTAAAGAAGGCCGGCGGCGCACTGATCAACCTAGGCAGCGTCGCTTCAGACTTCGCGTTTCCCATCCAGAGCATGTACTCCGTCACAAAGCACGCCATCAAGGGCTTCACGGATGCGCTCCGCCGCGAGTTAATCGACGAAGAAGCTCCGGTGTCGGTGACGCTCATCCAACCGGCATCGATCGGGACACCATTCCCTCTACACGCAAAGAACTACTATGAGGCGAAGCCGAACCTGCCGCCGCCGGTCTATGCCCCGGAATCCGTAGTGGATGCCATTCCTAGAGTCTGTTATGAACTCTGAAGCTAGCTAGGTTCTTTGCTGGGGTTGTTTCTTTGCCAAGCATGGAGGTATGGCGAAGGTTCGTAAGGGGTATCCGTCGGATGTGACGGATGAGGAGTGGTGGTTTGTGCTGCGGTATTTGCTTCTGTGCCGCGAAGATGCCGGGCAGCGGGAGCATGATCTGCGTGCTGTGTTCAACGCGGTGCGGTACATGGCGCGGAGCGGCTGTTCGTGGCGTTTGATCCCGAACGATTTGCCGCGGTGGGCGGCGGTGTACCAGCAGTTCCGGCGCTGGCTGGATGCGGGTGTGTTCGAGGCGCTGGTGTCCGATGTGCAGTCGATCGTGCGCGAGTGGGCCGGGCGCAAGGGCCAGCCGACGGCGGTCTCGATGGACAGCCGCACGCCGCAGTCCACGCCCGAAGCGGTGCGCGGGCCGGCTATGACGGGGCCAAGCGGCGCAAGGGTTCCAAGGTCCACATCGCGGTCGACACGCTTGGGCACCTGCTAGCGCTTACCGTGACGCCGGCCGACCAGGGCGATCGCGATCAGGTTGCGCCGCTGGCCAAACAGGTCCAGCAGGTCACCGGAAGCACGGTGGAGTTGGCCTATGTCGACTAGGGCTACACCGGTCCGAACGCCACCGAGGCCGCCCAACAGCACGGCATACGGCTCGAAGTGGTCAAGCACCCGAGGGCAAAAAGAGGTTTCGTGCTCCTGCCGCGCCGATGGGTCGTCGAACGCTCCTTCGCCTGGGCAGCACGCTTCCGACGCCTGGCCAGAGACTACGAACGCCTGTCCAACACACTCGGAGGCATACACTTCATCGCCTTCGCCATGCTCATGACCAGCAGACTCACCAAACTCGCAACTTCATAACACCCTCTAGTTCCCCATTGGCGATCGCGGGATTGCCGCGCTGCCAAAAATCCCGCATGGCTTCTCTGTCGTTTTTCTCGCGGTTGACCACCAAGGATCGGATTGCCTGAATGAATTGCCTGTGGCTGAAAACATAAACCAGCGCATCCTCTGCCATCCAAGCTAGGCGCTCCAGAGCTCCTTCGGCACGACGCAGAAGCATCGCAAAGCTCTCCGCTCCCGGCCCGTCGCAATACTCTGGATCGCAACTCGCCCAATACTTTTCGATGTGGGGCATTCGCTCTGCGCTCAGCGTCCCATTCCATTGATCCGGCTGCAGGTAGGTGAACTCCTGGATCGGCCAAATCTCGACCGGCACCGATACAAATCGCTCGATGGTTGGTACCGGAGTTTGTTGGGTGCGGAGATAAGGCGAAGTCACAATTAGGCTGGGAGTTTCGGTCCGGTTTGCTGCTACTTCCCGTGCCTGATTCCAGCCTAGTTCGGTCAGCTCCAACAGCGAAAGATCGTGAGTCGGGATGCCAGCATTCCCGGTGCTTTGTCCATGGCGAACGAAGATTGCTCTCATACCTGGATTACCATTGTCTCCGTCCGATCAATGCTCCTAAAGATCTCAAACCTACGCCACTAGATGATTCTCCTGGCTTTGATGAAGGGCAAAACTGCCGCACTTATCAGAATCAACCCAGCGATGAAAAGGAGGTGAAGGTAGAGGAGCCCAACCGCGAAAAGCAGAACGGAAAGGATACCCATACCCGGCCTCAGCTGACGCCTTCTGTGGACTCCGCAACTGGCACAGACGATGGCAACGGGATTGATGAGGGACCTACAAAGGCCGCACAGTTCACCCATGTGCCGCTTGGTCCAGGTAAATAGGTTGAGAGCTAAATTTACGGGTCTTTCGGACGGCCTTTCGCCTGATGCTTTTCGGCCAGAGCGAGCAGTTTGCTTGCGGGCAGCTCGAAAAGCTGAGCGATGTTAAACATGGTTCGGAGCGTAGGGCTTTTCTTGCCCCGTTCGACCTGACCGATATAGCTGAGGTGATAACCGAGCGCATGAGCAAGATCCTCTTGAGTCATGCCACGCTTGGTGCGCAGCTCCGTCACCGCCATTCCGAAGGCTTCTTCGGGGGTATGGGCGATGCGTTCAACGGCTGCTCCGATCGGTCTGGCCACACAGCCATGGTTCCGGGTCGGACAGACTTGTAATAGCTACTATAGTGCGTGTTACGGTTTCAGTACACGAGGTAAATAATGGGCCTGACGACAGAAAGCACGATTCCTGATCCGCGCGGCACCGACCATGGGCTTTGTTCTTGGATTTGCTCTGGGATGACGCTACTGACGCGCAGGTAGAACGTCGCGCCGAGCTGAAGTGGAAAGACTGAGATCGAAGCTACTTTCTGAGATGGATGAGCGGCTAGCACGCAATTTAAAGCTCGACATCGCAGAGGTAGAGAGCCGCAAACAGCACTTTACGTCGGAAGGTCGTTACCAAGGCATTGTTTTTGGTGTTTTTGGGATGTTGCTGCTTGTGGCCCTGCTCGCAATTGCTACTCACCATCGATAGGAGCGGCGCCCAGAGGTTCATCGGAGACTTCGTGCCAGCTGAGTGACTTGAAGCTTGAATGTAAATTATTCGACACTCGTATTGCTCTTAGCAGCTCAATCTTGCACAAGGCTTGTAGGCGCGATCTCTGCATATTTGGTGAGCTGTGCCCTTGTTTTGTGTGTATCGGCCTCCTACCTGGCTTTCTGTCGATTGGCGACGTATTCAATTTATTGTTAAGACTGCCAATAGCCAACCCTAATAGAGAAGTTGTGGTTTCTGCCGTTGACTGCTTTCCAGATTAGCCATGTGATAGAGGTCTCCACCAATCCACACTGATCTGCTCCTGATCCACATGTCTCTTTTATTCTCATGTATTCTCTTGCTTACTATTGGCATACGCGGAAGTACGGGTGGAAATACGTGGAGGTACGGGTTTTCATACGCGTAAGTACAAAATCTCCTACGCGGAGGTACGGTAAGAAATCTCAATCTGCACAGAATTGTGTGGATCGTTCCATACGCGGAGGTACGGCTCTCGCACTGCATAGTGTCATCGCCCCCGCGCAATGCGTTTCGAGGATCATTCCTATGCCAAAGCACAAGGAATGGCAGCAATGGTCCTACGCAGAGGTACGGCGCACGCTTGTAAGCCAGGAGACGGGGCGGGGCATTGGTTTGGCCTCCCGCTCCTCGCGAATCAGGAGCAATGACGCCAGTCTAGAGGCTTTCCGGAGGAAGAGGAACACCTGCTAGATCTCGCATCTTGTCACCTTGTCAGTTAGCTGCTGTAGCATCTGAGAAGTATACATTCTCAGATGCTAGACAGGTAGAAGGACGCTGAAAGCCGAATCTAGAGCCAGGCAGGACTTCAGGCAGCAAAGAGAGAAAATGCTGGAACCGGAAAGGATGGAGGTACGGAGGAGGTAGTCGAAGGGGAGGAACTGACCACCCGTCCCGCGGTTCCGGATCAGGCACTCGGCGGAGAGCGGCTGCACGCCTAGGCCCGGACTTTCCTCCGGGCGTCCAAAGCTCCCTCCACTCTCTGCCCGATCACCGCTCTCGGCCAATGGCTTGAAGCAGCCGGGATCGTTGAGGGCGCGCTCTCCGCGAGGTCGATCGGCACGGCAGAGTAGGAGAGCCGGGAATCCATTGGGATTCGGTGAGCGGCATCTTGAAACTGAGCCGCCCAACTAATTTCTTGCGTAGAGTTTAGAGTAAGCTGAAGCACTATTCACGTCTGTACAAACCTGATCACCCTATCGTGAGGTCCCTATGAAGTCCTCGGCTTTGCTACTACCCGTATATCTGTGTCTTGGTACGTTGCTGCCTAACATTGGCGCAGCACAGGTCATCGTTGCCTCCACTGTTCCACAAACCGGCACCTCGCAGCCCATCTCGCCCGAACCGGCCGTCGCGCGACCATCCACCACTCCCTGCGTGGTTTCGTTGTTCTCCAACCTTCCTTTCAACGACTACGGAACGCGCACCCTCAGCTTTACGCCACCTTCGGGCTGTACCGGTCCATGGAGCAAGGTTGTGCTCACGGCAGATATCACCGTCACCGCTGGGCGCCAGTTCGACCGCACTGCCAAGTTCTTTCTCGGCGGTGCCAACATCTACTTCGGCACTACTGCTGAGCCGCGCGCCACCCTGTCGCCCTCCTGGCATATAGAACGCGATCTTACCGACTACAGCGCGCTCTTCACGGTGCCGCAGGTGGGTGTGGCCAGCATCCAGAATATTGTTAATTCCACCTATACCGGCCTGATCTACGGCTCCGCGACGCTGCTCTTCTATCCGGCCAATGCCGCCAATCCCGCGCCCGCCGTGCCTTCTGTGGTACTTCCCCTTGCAAACAACACCACCACGCGTGTCAGTTCCACCACCGATCAGCAGGCAGCCACCTTCACGCTGCCGCGCAACGTCACCCGTGCTTACCTTGACGTCATCTCGCAGTCACAGTCCACCGACGAATTCTGGTACACCTGTGTCCCCAATAACGATGCCGGGCCGTTGGAGAACTGTGGCAACTCCGCCTTTCGCGAGACCGAAATCACCATCGACGGCATTCCAGCCGGTGTTGCACCCGTTTACCCCTGGATTTATACCGGCGGCATCGATCCTTACCTGTGGGAGCCTTTGCCCGGCGTGGAAACATTGAATTTCAAGCCTTATCGCGTAGACCTCACCCCGTTTGCCGGCCTGCTTTCGGACGGCACTCCGCATACCGTTGCGGTCTCTGTATTCAACGCCGACAGCGGCTTTGATGAAGCTTCGACACTTCTGCTCTACACCGATCCGAATGCAGCAACGGTATCCGGCGGCATCACGGTCAACACCCTTGCCGCTTTACCCACACCGCAGATTGATCAAGCTCTGAATACTGCTGCCGACGGCACCGTCTCTGGTCCCGTCAACGTCCGCTCACAACGCGCGTGGACCATCTCCGGATACGTCATTACCTCGTCTGGCCGCGTCGACACCACACTGCAGGCCTCGAACTCCTTCAGCAACCTGCAGGATGAAAAGGTTTCCGATAGTTCTAATATCTACAAGCAGAATATCTCGCAGGACACCGAACAACAGGAACTCGTCACCACAACTTCTGCCAGCGGAACGATACAGACGCAGCACAACGCCAGCTATCCGCTGGTCGTCCTTTATGACCAGACGCCCGATGACAACAACGATGGCGGTTTCTACATCGCCAACTATGTCAAACAGCAAAAGCTTGATGCCTTGCGCACACCCTTCGGCGGCAACAGCACACCAGTCACGAGTACCGAGGTGGTCGAGTCCTCGGACACCCTGCGCTACAGTGCGGCTGGTAGCTTGCTTGGCCACGACACGAATCACACTACCTCAACCTACGGAGCCAAGAATGCTCAAGGCAATTGCATCTACCGCGGTTTGACGGCCGACCAATTGATCCTCACTCAGGTGAACGACAGCACCAGCTGTTCGCTCGTACCATAGTCTGTGGTGAGTTGCCTGCGAAGTTACCCGTACCAGGATAGCTGATGATTTGCCGGTGCCGCGTGGGTCGCGTGAGCGGACCATAGGACAATGGCAGTCCGCGCACGGTGGGGCCGTGACCGATCCGGCCTCCTTGTCTGTGGTGGCTGGCTCCTCGGTCTGTGTCGGCTGGTCGGTCTGGGTCGGAGTCGGGACGAGATAGAAGCCAATGCCTTTCTCTGACTTGATCAAAAGGCCGGCGCACCGCTTCTGCTCGACGGCGGTGACGCTCTTGATGCCGGTCAGCTTGTCGAAGGGGACGGTGATGGAAAGCTTGCCCTCCGACGCTGTAGTTGTGGAGAACGGACACAGCAACCCTATTAACCTTATGGATGTAGGATCAACCGCAACGCGGCGAAGCCCAGCAACGGCAAGCGCCGCCTTCCTCTGGCTTGTTCTTGTCAGCTAAAGTTCTGCCATCCTCGGCAAGCATGGCCCGTTCATAGGCAATCCGGTTGGTATTGTGAGCAACCCAGTGGGAAGTATGGGCAATGATACGGGCGTGGGCCGGAGCTGCAAGCTTCGCCGCCCTGTGTCCCAGCTCACCCTATGAGAGGTTGGTGGCAGCGACAACAAGGATGCAGGCGAAAGATCATTGCTGAACGTAGCACTGCTGGAGGCAAGGATCAAAACTACTTGACACGTCCTTGGGTCGGGCCTAAGTTGATTGGTGTGAAGTCATACTCCAACACGCTCTGTTGTACGCCGATGGTTCCTTTTGGCAAACAGGATGACGTGTCTCTGTCGATCTAGTCTCGAAGTTTCATCTCGACACCTAGAGTCCTGCTTACCAATTGGCGAAGCAGGATTTACTTTGCGCTCACTATGCTGAACCCATGATAAAGGGCTGTCGAATGACGTTCTCGTCTGCTTTAGAGCGACCTCACTTGCAGGTGTATTCTCCACGTAATCCCGTTCTTAGGCCTGATCATTCTGCTTCTTAGAGGACTGATGATCGTGTTGAGGTCCTTTTCCAGCGTTTCTGCAGTTCTGTCTCCTTCAGCACGAAACGCAAGGGTGACTTGGTCCGAGGAGCCTGTTCGATGACACTGCAATCATGGAACTTGTTTTTGCACACCTACTGCTGGCGGTCCGGAGTGTGCTTCGCTGTACTGCTGGATGGCGCCGCAGATCATCTCGTCGCGCAGCCTTCGGCAGGCCTGTCGTGAAGCCGAACTATGCGTTAGAACGCAAGCAGGGAGCTGATGAGATTACGGAACCTTACTGCTGAATGTCGCTGATCGCACTTAGAGAAGTCAAGCCCAGGATAACGTCGGTGGGTTCAGCAAAGGACAACTCACTGGTCATCGATCATACCCCGGCTCATCTGCTTGAACTGGAGAGCAAAGATGGCAGGACGCGCATCTGGTCTGCTGACTTAATCTTGACTTTTGACAGCAAGGGCGTGGAAAGCATGACGGAGGTGCCACTCAGCGAAAGAGCTGACGATGCTCTAGTGAGCGGCACTATTCGTTATGGGTAATAAAGCGCGGCGACAAACGATTTCTGAGAGTCAAGCCCCGGGGCTTGTTCATAAGCGAGAACTGCGCTGGTACAGTCCGGACGATCATTACCGCGTTGCGGCCCGGTGGGTGCCCGATGCTGGTGGCCACCGGCTGCAGACAATGAACAAGCTCGGCCAACTCTCTCAGACCACTGTCCCAGAGCGCGTGGAGTTTGAACTTGACGGTCGCAAGCTGACCCTGATTCCGCTCGGAGCGCCAAAGGAGTCCTTGTGGTTTGTGTTTCGGGATGACACTTACCGGACGGACACGGACCAGGGGGGAGACGATTTCTGACAGTGAAAGCTCCTGCAATGGGACTAAAAAAAACCGGCGGCTTGCAGCTAGATTTTAATGAAGCGGTAATCCGCCGTGTGCCTATTCGCCGTACACGACATGCCCGCTGGCGTCGAAGGACAACCGGCTTTCCATCGCTGTTCCAGCAGGAGAGAAACGCTACGAACCTTAGGCTTTTTGAGGAGCATCATCATGCAAGCTTCCGCAGCTGCGCTCTCTTGGAGAGTCGGAAGGCGAGATCGCAAAGTGCTTATTTAGATCAGCAGGCAAATATAGAGGCAGCAAATCCCGACAAGGACACTCTTGACTACTGAGACTTACCGATTTGCCTAGTAGACGTTAGAGGGCGAAGTCTCTGCCTCTATGAACCACAAACTTCCTACGAGGAGAACCACGTGAGCAAAACCCTGGATGAAGTTCTATCAGCAAACGGATCCTATGCCGCATCCTTCGAAGACAAATCCAAACTTGCCTTGCCCCCGGCCCGCGGTTTTGCAATCTGAACGTGCATGGACGCTCGCCTCGATCCAGCGAAATACGCCGGGCTTGCGGAGGGTGACGCACACGTGATTCGTAATGCCGGTGGACGTGCTAGTGACAACGCAATCCGCTCCATTGTAATCAGCTGTAAGCTTCTGGGCACTTGGGAGTTCTTCGTTGTCCACCATACCGATCATGGCATGGAGTTCTTCACCAGCGAGTTTATCCGCGGTCTAGTGAACAACAGCTTGATACAGCCGAACTGGGCCCTGGTGGTTTCCGGGATATTGGCAAGAGTCCCGGGGTGACATCAACCTCTGAGCAAAGGTCGAGAACGGGTCCGTATACCGAGGCGAGATAGACGTTGGCCAGAACCGAACTTGTCGGAGCACCCTGCGGAAGATGTCGCTCGTAAGTGATGAGGCGGGTCAGGAAACTTGCTACATCCAGGCTGCAGCCTAGTTCGTGCCGCCAAACTCCAAAAACATGGGTGTTCGAGACGCTGGGATAGTAGCTCTCAATATCCATCATTCACAATGAGCTTTGCGCCTATGTGCCGGGCTGCATTGGTGTGAATTGTTTGTTCTTTGACCGCACCGAAAAGGAAACTGGGAGCTTCGAGATGCCCTGGCAAGCGCCGGGCAATCTTGCGCTCCACGCGTTTCAATTCATGACTAGGGTTATCAATTGAGCGAAGTTTTGTTAAAACGACACGTTGAAACGTCTTCGTCTTTTTGGTCGTTCAAATGGCGAACAGTGAAGGGCAGTGTTGGACGACAACAAATGAAGCGTTTCGCGGTCTTCACCGAGCCGGAATTCGAGGTCGCGAGGCTTCGAAGGTTTATGGGTTGGAACCGCTGCATCGCCTTTGTCGTTAGAATCATCCCAATCCGAGTGAAGTAGGAGCTCGGCTAATACCGTTGAGAGAGCTTGAAGCTGGTCTTTGCCGATCGCCGTCTTATCTGATTCTTCTGCTGCTAGCAGTGTGAAAAGATGGACGGAATCTTGAGTGCGCCTGCAATCTTCTCTAATGTGTCCGTGGTGGCATTGCGATCACCCGACTCGATCAGTGATATGTAGCTGCGATTGAGAGAGGCCCGTGTTGCAAGTTCTTGCTGCGAGACGTTTGCATTGAACGAGCCATCCGAACTGCTTTCGAATAGTTCATAGATACCTTCTTTTGGACGTAAGAGATGCCCCTTGAACTCCGTCGTCAGCCTTCTGCGTTAGGAAAGGTCAATCAGTGCCTCGGCAAGTTCCCGAATAATCTTGAAGACTTCTTCGCGATTGATTTCGTTTTTTTTGCTTGGCACGAGAGAGCTTTTTCAGAAAGCGGTTGAGTGTGCGCCGTTGTTCATTACCCAGTTCGTTGAGTGCCAGCGCGGACCGTACTTGGTCTTCGCAGGCACCGAGGTTTTTGCGTAATGCGGGTCTTGGTCGATGAGCTGGATACGGTAATCGAAGGGGGAGTGATCGGCGGCGAGCTGCTCGACGGCGTGAGCGGGCAACACGACCTGGAAGCCGCTTTCACCGTCCAGTGCTACGACGGGCCTGCTTCCTGGTTCACGGTTGGCTGGTGGACGTGGAGATTGTGGACCCGCCTGCACAGTGGGTGATGTAGACAGATGGCGCGAGTGGTTCAGCGTTCGATCTGTTGTCCCTGCGGGAACGACAAGGTTTTTGCTTTAGGCCTCTGAGCGGCCTGTTACACGCTAAAACGGCAGGATGACGAATACTTCGGCGGTCACCGGGAAGAGGTGCTGGCTACCGGTGCGCCGTTCCCGGCTACGCAACACATAAGTGAGGCAATCATCTTGTTGCCGGTTGAGCTGCAGCATCGTCGTAAGCGCGCCTGCAACGGTCTATTTTTGTGCTGTGTTCGATGATCCACTGGTTGACAGGGGTGAGTGCAGCTAAAAGTCCGGCACCCATCTCTGTGAGTTCGTACTCTACTCGTGGCGGCACTTCGGCAAAGAGATGCCGCAGCACAAGACCATCCCGTTCCAAATTGCGTAGTGTAAGCGTCAGCATGCGTTGAGTAATACCGTCTGCCTGCTGCTTCAGCACAGAAAACCGCGCGCGTCGTCCGGCAGCCGATGTGATACGCCAAAGCACCAACACTGTCCATTTGTCGTTCAACCGTGAACAAAGGCCGTTCGAATCATCCGGTTGAAAGCGGCTATCCTCTGGCGTGTCTTGATCTGATCTGTTTTGCTTTGTGTTCTCCAAACGTATCATCTGTGTGCCTTAGGCGTAGCAATGTGCCGTCATGAGGCGCAGCTCGTCGCTTCCAGTGCGTTGAAGATGCCGGAAGAGGAGATGAACTGGAGTGACTTCTTTGTCGCTCCGGCGAGCAATGTCGCGCAGGAAATTGCCCGTTGAGGTGGCGATCGAGAGCAGGGGAGATAGGTGAACCCCTGCATTTTGAGATACAAGCGCACTGGCTCCGCTGTGCGTGCAGCAGCAGCCGAGCCCCGCAGTGCGGAAGTTGCTTGAGCAGCATGAAATTGCGGTATGGTGGGCGACGCCGGTGGAAACGTGTTGATTTACCTTATAAACTCGCACATCGATCACCTTTGGCTGGTTCACGAGCACATACTGTTCGTTGCACGCGGCAACGTTGTGGAACGTTGTTGGACCTCTCTGAAGTGACTGCCCGCCGGCATCGTGCGTCAAGGGTCACCTGTTGTTGCGCAACGGCGACATAGGCATGAACAACGTGACAAGCAAAGAGTGCTCGAAGGATTTTTATGCATGTATTTTGAACCTCGAGGTCAGGTTCGGTCTGAGGTGAATCCAGCCTTGCGGAAGGCGACGGCGATTTCCGGGTTGGAACGGAAATGCTGCCAAACAAAGCCGCTGCGCAGGTTTTCAGCCATCAGGAGGCCGATACCGAGATCAATGCCAAGCACGTCGGGTCCGTACCAGTCGACGGCGGGATGGAGGGCGTCACAGAAGCCGTAGCGTCCCCAGGCCTTGGCACCGTAGTCCATTTTCAGCGCGCGAAGCACTTGGAGGCAGTCTGCTGGCAGGAACGCAAGCGACCCGGCTGCGGCGCACGGCACCACCGAGCCGTCGACGAGGCCGATCTTCGGCGGGCCGCCCCATGCTTGGTAGCCGGATTGGGAATCGGACGCCGTTATACCCCAGTAGTCCTGCGAGTAGGGTGCGCCCAGGTCGATGCAGAAGCGTTTGTGGGCGCGCGTCGCGAGCATCGAGTTTTGAAAGTAATTGGCGTACGAGTCGCGCTGCTTGCGGAAATCGAACCAGGCATGGCTGTACTGGTGCGTAAAAAGCGGGTCGTTGCCGGAGATGTAGGTAAGGCTGTCGTAGGTAATTGTCGGCCGGCTCCAGACGGTCCACACCCTGGGGTCGACGGGATAGGTTGGTGAGCCAAGCGCCAGCAGGGGGATCATCATCAGCTCGCAGTAGTGGTTCCAGCGCGCCTCGATAAAACCCGTGTTAGCGTGCCAGCCCATGGAAAACTCGTCACCGCCGTTCAACATCCATGGCCAGTCCACGCGATTGTAGATGGCAGTCGCCAATCGCACGATCTCCGGGCTATGCGCGAAGTAGCCGCGCGCCAGCAGCACGCCGCAGAGCAGCAGCGCGGTGTCGATGGAGGAGACTTCGCTCCAACTCATGGGCAAGCCTGTTTCGATGTCGTTGAAGTGGTAAAAAAAGCCATGCTCGTGCTTCATCTCGTTGCCGTGAAACTGAAGGGCGCGCAGGACCTGTGCTTCAATCGTGTCGCGAGAGCCGTAGCCGCGGTAGTGCGCGATGCATAGGGCAGACAAGCCGAAGCCCGTGGCGGCGATGCTGGCGTTGCGACGTGGGTCCAGCAAACCTGCAGGGTTTACGGCAGCGGCGCGGTCCTGCACCTGCCCGTTCACGGGGCTGGCCTGTTCGACGAAGAAGAGGCAAGCCCGGCGTTCGAGGTCGTCGAGAAATTTTTCATCGGCCAGCGCAAGCTTCGTTGGTCGGGCGGCAGCAACTGCCGGCAGGCAAAGCGATGCCGCGCCGGCCACGAGCCCGCCGAGGGCTTGCCGGCGTGTGACAGTCACTTCGCAATCCTCAGCACGGCCAAGCCCTGCGCAGGCACCGTGATACGTAGAGTCCCGTTTTGCAGCCGCTGCCGTTCCGCCGGCGCCATGGCCCCGGCGATTTTCAGTTGAGCTACTTGATCCTTTGTGAGGCTGCCCGTGGGCCGGCCCATCTGATCGAAGAGCTTAAGTGTATTACCGTGGTCGAAGTCTACGCGGAGGACCTCAACAAGGGCGTCGGCCGGCACATGTTCAAGGTACAGATCGAACGTGCGCGTCGAACCCGCCGGGCCATGTGGCATGGTGTAGCTAGGGCCGGTGCCGATCGGCTCCGCATAGTCCCATAGCGCAATCACAAGACTGCCGTCCGGGGTCGTGGTTGCAAGTGCAGAGTTGGACTTGACCGCAAGGCGATGGTTGCCCAGCGTATGGAGCGCGGCGAAAACGTTGAACGAGGCCTTGGGGATCTCATCGGCGGCGATCAGCCCGAAGCCGCCGTAGAACGGCGTCGTCACGACGCCCTGCTCCTCAAAGACGTCGGAAAAGTCCCAGTACGCCATCGACTCGGTCAGGCCATCGCAGAGACGGATGTTGTTCGCCAGCCACGGCCCGATGTAAGGCGAATCGGTGACGTTCGGCTCGTTTGAGTAGCTGGCATTGTATTCAGAAAAAATCAGCGGCATGTGTGGGTACGGCGAAGCGAGAATTTGCTCGTGGACCATCTTGACCGAACGGTAGACCATGGTCTCTCGTGTGGTCGGCTCATCGGTGCCGAAGACGTCATGCGAGGTGTCGTTCGCGTAGACGTGCGTGGATACGAAGTCGGCCGGCACTCCAGCGTCCTTCAGATGCTGCAGAAACGGTGTGACCCACGCGGCCTGCGCGGTGGCCGGGCCGCCCACTCGCAGCCGCAGCGAGACGGACTTGAGCGCGCGCGCGGTATGGTCGTAAAGCTCAAAGTAGGTCGGCTGCCGCGGGTTGCCGCCCCAAAAATCGAGGTTCGGCTCGTTCCAGACCTCGAAGTTCCAGCTCGCCACTTCGTTCAGCCCATAGCGCTCGACCAAATGCTGCGCGAAGGCGCGAATCATGTCGTCCCAAAGCTTGTAGTCTTTGGGTGGACTAACGATTGGTTTGTAGAAAAAGCTTTGCGTGATAGATGGGTCTGCGGCCATCTTGCGGGGCATGAAGCTTAGCTCCACAAAGGGTTTCACATGGCTGACAAGCAGGCCGTCGTAAATTTTGTCGACGTAAGAAAAGTTGTACGTCTGCGCGTCGTGCACCGCCTCGGCGGCTAGGCCAGGGTTCTGTACAGTGCGGTTCGGGTCATAAAGGCCGACTTCGTCCATAAGGATGCCGTGAAAACGCACGGACTGGAATCCAGTGGCCTGCTCGACCGCGCGCAGATCGTTGCGGTACTCCTCACGCAGGCTGAGGATGGCGCGGCCAGATCCGAAGGTCTGTTCCCAAAAGTGGGGGAACGGCGTGGCTGGCGCGGCAGCATCGATTACTAGACGCTCGGTTTGCTGGGCGAACGAGGCAAGTGGAAGCAGGGTGATGCATGCAGTACCCCATGCAGCGGTAGCCAGGAGCGCGCGAAAACGAATCATGTTCATCCTGAGAGACACCATTTCCATCATTGTGGGATACAGCGTCAGGAAAGGAACGGGTGCTCCTGTGTAAGCAAGCACCCGTGAGCAGCCTGCAGATCGTCATCAAAATGAGAAGCGCACCTGCAGATTTACGACGCGGCCACTCAAGGCAGCTTGCTGACCATTGGTGCCGCTGACCACCTGCCCAAAGTTCTGGTTCGCAATGTCAGTCACGAGTGCGCCGCTGTTTAGATTGGTCTGGTTGAAAAGATTGAATGCGTCCGCACGAAACTCAAGACCGGCTTGCTCGCCCAAGCCAGGCATCCGGGGTAGCAGGAAATTCTTTGTGATGGTCGCGTCGAGGTCCATATAGCCAGGCCCAGTGAACGTGTTGCGGCTAACGCCCGGTAACTGAGGCAGGGTGTAGGTGGTCGTCGTGGTAGTGCCGACCGTCGCCTGATTGATGCCGGTTGCGGCAAGGGCAAAATAAGGCTGCGCGCCAGTGGCAGTAATCAGAGGAAAGTTCAGATTCGTTCTGCCGCTTTCGTAGGCGTCGTTGGACCGATTCTGGCCGGCATTGCTGTTATAAGCGGCCGGACGCAGCTGATTGTAGTTGCTATTGCCATAGTAAAGATTGCTGCCAAGATTCTGGATGGGTGTGAACGGAAATCCACTATGAATGTTGTAGATGCCGCTGACACCCCACCCATTAAAGGCAATCCGCTGCAGCTCGTTGTTGGCCCGAAACTTCGGCTGGTAAAGTCCATACAGCTTGAAGGCCTTACCGAAGTCGAAATCGGAGCGACCGTAGGCGAGCTGGGGCGCGTATGGGTACGGGTCCTCATAATACGGTCCGGAGCCGGTATCCATAGAACGTGAATAGTTGAACTCCGCATCGACCAGCAGGCCGTGTGACATTTGGTGCTTCAGGCCGACCAGCAGTGCATTGTTGTTTGAATTTCCAGTATTTCCATAGTAGTCGATGCCATTCACCAGCGGATTCTGCGCCTCCCCCAGCGCGAAGGCATTCACGTACAGTTGCGATTGCACAATCAGGTGCCGCGTTGTCGAGCCGGTGTAGCCCGCAGTAGCCACCAGCTGGTGGCCCAGGTCAACCTCGGTGTCGAGCGAGAAGTGCTGCGTATAGATCGTTGGCTGATGTGCCTGAAACGCGGTAACAGAGACCCCGCCCTGGGTGGGCAGATTGGCAGCGTTATAGCCGCCGACTGTGTTCGGATTCGCAGGGTAGCCGAAGAGTGTGTTGCTGTTGGTTGGAACGGCATAAACGATGCGCGGATCGATTTGTTGCGGGCTGCCGCTGACGAAGTTTACGTTGTTGACGAAAGGTGGGTTTCCGCCAGAGTTGCCGGTAATAGCGATCTCGGTCTGATTGAAATTTAGGCCATAGCCGCCACGCACGACGGCCTTGCCGCGGAGTTCTGCGGGGCTGTAAGCGAAGCCGAACTGCGGGCCGAAGTTGCCTTTCTGGGACTGCGTCAGGTTGCCCCCGGTGCGAACGCTAAGACCAGTGAAGGTGGAGGCCGCAGAGCCGAACTGAACAACGCCCAGGTTGCCTTCCTTGGAAGAGAGCGGTCCAAAGTAGGAGTAACGCAGGCCGAAGTTGAATGTGAGGTTCGGACGGGCCTTCCAATCGTCCTGAACAAAGAAGCCGTACAGGTCTTCGCGATTGTCCTGGCGATTGGTCGTAGGAGTTCCGGTCGCGGAACTGAAGGACCCCGCTTCGCTCTTCGGGGCGTCATTTAAGAAATCCCAAACGTTATAGAAGTTGAACGACGGGCGCGCCGAATAGGTCGGATTATTAAGGTAATAGAGCCGGGTAACTTGGCCGCCAAATTTGATTGAATGGTTGTGGAGGATCTTGGTGGCAACGTCCTTATAGTCATAGCTGTGCTGATTGAAGTTTGACGGCCCGGGCGCGCCAAAGCTGGACAGGGTGATATTGCCGATCTGCTGGCCGTTGTTGGTGTTTCCATCGACCTGATCCGTGGGCAGGCCAAACGGCTCCTGGGGGTTGGTCGTGATTTCGTTCCAGCGCCAGCCGGCATCGTTGGCCCGAGCTCATTCAAAAATGTGGAGGAGAAGACGTGGTTGTAGATGATGGTGTAAGCGTCGTTGACCTGTGAGTGATGGTAGAGGTTGTAGGCGCGAACCGAACCATTGAAGTTCGTGGTGCTTTGGGGAACCCAGTAGATGGCAAAGGCGAGGTGATCTTTTTTAGTGACATCGCCGTCTAGCCTGCCGTTGAACTGCCGGCCCACAGACTGGGTAGGATTTGTTGTGTTGTACTCAGCTATATCCGGCGTGTTCGTGAGGCCGGCCCCGATGCCAGGATTGGTGTTGCTGACGAACGTGAGGTCCTGCCGCCCCACACCGGTGGTCAGAGGCGACCCGATGTTGAGGCCTCCGGTGACGGTACGACAATTCGTGCTTTCCACCAAGCCGATGCTGGCGCAGGTCTGGTTGATTTGGGAAGAGGCCTGGACGCCCGCGCCAGGAAAGGTAAGGAACTTCTGCGCAATTGGCCCGCCGTTGGAGGCAAGGGAGTCAAATTGGGGGGTGTCATACCAGCCTGTGCTGGTGGAAGTGCTGTTGTTGCTAGTCGTTTCATAAGCGAAAAAAGCAAAAAGCCTGTTTTTCAGGATGGGGCCGCCAATCGATCCGCCATACTGATTTGACCGCTCCGTGTTGCGCAAGAGTCCGCGGCTGGCAGCAATTTCCGCTGAGGTCTCACCAGGAGTCGTCGTAAAGGGAAGAAGCGTTCCTGAGCCGTTGTAACGCTGAAAGGCGTTCAGCCCGGGACGGTTCGCGCGGAAGAACAGGCTGCCGTGCGGGCTGTTGGTCCCGGTTTTGGACTCGATCTGAATTTGCGCACCGGAGAAGCGGCCGTTTTCGGAGTCGTACTGATTCGAAACGATCTTAAGATTGCCGATCGAATCCTCTGTCGGTGTGATGATGGATGTTCCACCCCAAACGGCAGATGAGGTGCTGATGCCATCGATCGAGATGCTATTGGTCTCATATTGGCCGCCGTTAGAGTTGGCTTACGGACCATTTTCTGTAGCGAAGATACCGCTGCCACTTCCGCCGGGTCCCTGCGTTCCGGGCAGATTGTTGGTTCCGCCGGCCGCGGCCTGTGAGCCATCGCCAAAGACACCTGGAGCCAGTTGTGTAAGCGAGAAAACATCGCGGCCAGCCGAAGGTAAATGCTGAATCTCGTTCGCGTTCACGTTACCGGAGACGTTCGCGGTTTCGGTGTCGAGCGCAGCAACCGTATCAGCGGAGACGTTGACGGTGGTGCCGGCATCGCCGATGTCCAAGCGAAGACTAACCGCGTTGGCCTGATCCGGGTTGAGAGTGTAGTCGCTGATCACCTGCTGCTTGAACCCTGGGGCGGACGCCGTAATGGTGAAATGATCGTTCGCGAGTGCGTCGAAGTTATACGTGCCGCTCGCGTTCGCAATGGCAGTCAGAACCTTGCCAGTGTCCCCGTCTTTGAGCGTGACGCTTGCGTTCGGGATCACCGCTCCGGTGCTATCGGTCACCGTACCCTGGATGGATGCTCGGAACTGCGCGTGCGCGGCGGCGGAGCAGACGACGGTGGAGGCCGCAAGCAGGGCGAGGCGCTTGGACATCTCAGGACGCCTTCGTCGGTTTGTGAGTTTGGTGGTGTGGACATGCAGCATAAAGCCTCCTCGTGAACCTATCTAAGGAAACGTTGCCTAAGTCAGCCAAGGCGCCGTATCGGTGGGCCAGTAGCAACTCGAGTACGCAAACGTTTGAGTCGCAGATGACTATGCGCTACCCCCTCTTTAGCTGTCAAGGGCCCGACGCCAAGCTTTTTATGGAACACTCATACACGTGACAATAGCCGACGGACAACCGCGCAAGCAGCGGGATACGAGCGGGCCGGACCGGCGCGTAAGCGCGCGGGAGCCGGTATCGCTTGGTACGCTGGCCGCGCACCTGAAGCTTTCGCAAGCGGCCATCTCGCGCGTACTCAATGGCGTGCCGGCCGCGGCGGCAATCCCGCCGGCGACTCAGGAACGCATCTTCGCCGCTGCCCGAGAGTTCAACTATCGGCCCAATCTGCTGGCGCGCTCGTTGCGGCGAGGTCACTCAATGACGATTGGCGTGCTCCTTCCAGAAATTTCAGAAGGCTACGCAACGCTGGTACTGGCCGGGGTGGAACAGGGGCTGCTGCAGGCTGGCTATGCGTTCCTTCTATGCTCGCACCATCACCGGGCAGAGGTGATAGCCGCGTCGGAGACGATGCTGGCCGAGCGGGCCGTTGACGGTATCGTCGCCATCGACACGACGCTAGCGCATCGGACTCCGGGGAGGCGCGGCCAGTTGCCGACAGTTACGGTGTCCTGCCCGGACCAGGGCGGCAACACCACCGATATCCTGATCGATCACGAGCGTGGGGCGGCGCTCGCGTTAGAGCATCTCCATGCGCTTGGGCATCGGCGAGTCGCGTTCATCAAGGGGCAGACTTTATCGTCCGATACCGAGCCGCGCTGGCGTGCAATTGAGACTTCGGCGAAGCGGCTTAAAATGCCAATCCACCCAGAGGCTGTGGTGCAACTCGAAAGCTACGCTCCCACCCACGAGCCGGGGTATCTAGCGACCCGTACGCTGCTGAGCCGACGTTGCCCATTTACGGCGCTGTTTGCGTTCAACGATGTATCGGCTATCGGAGCCATCCGGGCGCTTTGGCAAGCGGGCTTGCGCGTACCGCAAGATGTCTCCGTGGTAGGCGTCGACGATGTGCAGTCGGCGGCATTCCAGAACCCGGCACTGACCACAGTGCGACAGCCGCTGTACGCCATGGGGCTGTTGGCGGCACGCGAGATCGTGCAGCTGATCACCGACGGCGACCTGCAGCATAAGCCCCTGGTGCTGATCCCGGAGCTTGTTGTGCGGGAGTCGACAGCCGCCAACGCTCCTGCCAGCGCCAAGGACACGGCGGAAAAGCACACCAGTGTCTCACCTCGTGGACAAAGCTGTAGTGCATCCTGAGCCGAGGGTGGTGAACTGGCCAAAAGCAGAGTGGGCGCGGCTCTATGCGGTCCTTCAGCCAAGTGACAACACCGCGCTGCTCAAAAGATCCACCCGTTGTCGCCCTGTCGGTGGAAGAGGCAGGGGAACATCTTGGACATTTCTTAAAGTTTGCTCAACTGGATGGACCCGCCTCAAGCAAATTGACCAGAGAGCAGCTTGGATGGCAGCCGACGCAACCCGGTTTAATAGCAAAGCTTGAGCATTCTGAAGGCTACTTCAAGCTTGACAGAATTTGTATCCGACCCGCTTGACGCAGACAACTTCCTCTCTAGTGAATAGGTCGTCTATTGGGGGATCGTCCATCATGATTGATCCGCACAAACCTTCAATGCTGTTGAAAAACTCTTGCTGCGCGAGAGTGGCTGTGTTTTCGTAAAAGCAGCAACGGAGAACATCGCCATGATGGGGCAGCACGATGCGCAGGAGCAGCTTTCTATTCTTTCCGACTTGAAGACCATGTTCCAAGTGATCATTTATTACGACGGCTTGATGCCGTTCTGAACTTCAAGCGAGTGAGAGTGGCGCTGGCAACCATTACAGTGCAACAGGCCGGCCATCGATCGATCCCGAGCTGATGTCACGTATGCTGTTGATCGGGTACGCGTACGGGATTCGCTCGGAACGCCAGCTGTGCAGCGAGGTACACCTCAACCTCACGTCTCGTTGGTTTTGCGGTTTGGGTCTTGACGGTGCCGTGGCGAACTACTCGACCTTCTCGAAGAACCGTTATGGCCGATTTAGAGAGAGCGACATCTACCGCGTGCTGTTTTAAGAAGTCGTCGGCCAGTGTTGCGTTGCGGGTTTGGTTACCAGTGAGGGCTTTGCTGTAGATGGCAGCCTAATCCCGGTGATGCTGCACTCACCCGGCGTGTAGAAAGCGTGGACGCGATCCGCCAGGCAGACAACAGCAGCCGGCCGGTGCGCGAATATCTGGAGGCACTTGTTGCCGGTAATCCTGTTCATCTAAACGAAGCCCGGTATCTCTCACCGACGGATCCAGCCGCTGCATGGAACGTGAAGGAAGGACGAGGCAAGTTTGGCTACTTCAACAACTACCTTGTCAATACCGAACAGGCCATCATCGTTGACGTCGAGGCCACTCCCGCGCGGCTGTCACAGGAGATCGTTGCTATTCGAGCCACGCTGGAGCGAGTAGACCAAAGACATGCCTTAAGGCCCCAGACGCTGGCAGCAGATAAGGCCGACGGCACAGGACCTTCCCTAGGCTGGCTCTCCGAGCGCAGCATCGTCCCGCACATTCCTCTACTGGACCGGCAGCATCAGACCGACGGTCTGCTGCCACGTAAAGTATTCACGTTCGATCCGGACAGGGATCATTACATCTGTCCCAAAAACAAGATCCTCAAGAACTCTCCGACTCCCGCTGACTCGCAGGTTAACCGCTATCACGCGAAGGAGACTGATTGCAGATCTTGTCCCATCCGCCAACAATGCACCCGCGATAGATTTCGCTGCTTGTCCGTGTCTGTGGATGAGGATATTCGACAGAGAACTAAGGCCCTCCAAGACACAGATTCATTCCAACGATCGCGTCGTCTCCGCAGGAAAGAGGAAATGCTGTTCGCTCCCATGAAGCAGCACTTCGGCTCACAAGACTCAAGCCTCGAGGTTTAAGTGGCGCCTCTGAAGAGTTTTTATGGATGGCGACCTGTTAGAATTTACGCCGTCTTGCCCGGCTCTGCCGCCCTGGCATGCAAACAGCGTAGATCTAAGCACTCATTCGGATGGCGGCATCCCCGTCCAGGAGTTGCGAGACTACCCTGCTCTTACTGCAAATGGCCGACTTGCTCGATCATTGCTGCCTACGCCAAGCCACAGGCACGCCCGGCCTTCGTAGCTCTAGCCAAGACGAGCGGCCAAGGAAAGGCTTCAGTACGCAGCGGTTGCTCGGAGCAGGTTTACATCACGGCGTGGCGAGATGCCGAACATGCGTCCGTACTCGCGGCTGAACTGTGATGGACTCCCGTAACCGACCTGAAAGGCGGCGTTCTCGACGTTTGCTGCCTGCACCGTCAGGAGGCGGCGTGCTTCCGGAAGACGAAGCTGCTTCTGGTATGAAGAGGGGTAATCGAAGTGATGGCCCTGAACTGCCGGTGGAAGGCCGACGGGCTGAGTTGTGCACTGGACGCCAAGGTGGCGATCCGAACTGGTTCTGCAAGTGATCGCTGAGAAAGTGGATGCTTCGGAGGATGCGATCGCTCGTGGTTGTTGGTCAGAGTCACGCGGGTAACCTCCCTGCCGTGAGGGCCGGTAAGTAGCCAGTAGGAGATCTCACACATGATGGCTGGAAACAGAAACGGAATCGCGTCCAGCGTGTACAGCAGGCGTAAGAGACGGGCAGTGCAATCGGTCAGTTGACCATTAAAGTCGGTGACGAACACGCCAGAGCTGAGCTGATGGCTGGGCTCTGGCAGGCTGGGCAATTCGCCTGCAACGGAGCGCAGAATCGCCAGATCGAGTTCGAGAATGACACCAAGATACGGTTCTGTGGGCCTGGCTTCTGCAACGGTGCCGAAGCCAGGCATTTCAACGCTCACGAGCAGGGCTTGTCCAGCACTGTAGCGGTGGCACTGGTCGCCGAACGTCGCGGTTCGTTCCTTGCACGGTGATGCAGAGAGAAGGCTTGTACAGGAGATGATTAGCCCGGCGAGGCTGGCTGGAGTGCAAATAGTCAGGCCTTCGATGCAGGTGTAGAACGGATTTTGCCCAGACTGTGCATCGATGTAACGGGAGACAAGTTCCACCAAAGCCTTCTGCCACTCCGAATGTTCTCCCAAGCCTGCTTCTACTTCGCTATGCTAGACGGTAAAGCAGGACTAGACAGTAAATCAGGAGCTTTCGGTCTGTTGCTGGCTGCGCCGCGAACATACTCTTGAGGTGACAAGAATCACAAGGAGCAGGATAGTCCGCTTGCCGGCTACCTGGTCGACCGCATTTCCAGGAAGGCGATCTTTCTGTTTGCGGTTGCCTTCTGGAGTGCAGCAACATTTTCCTGCGGACTGGCGCACACAAAATTCGCCATGGGTCTAGGCCGAGGGGCCGTCGGGATCGGCGAGGCGCTGATGGTTCCGCTCGCCGTCTCCATCGTTAGTGATTCGCTTCCCGTGGAGCGGCGCTCGCGGGCCATGGCCCTCTTTTTTGCGGGTGGCCCCATCGGCAGTCTGGCTGTGCTGCTCTTCGGCGGTTTGCTGCTGAAACACCTTGGCCGCCATCCTGTCAGCATGCCTTTGGTTGGAGTGGTGCAGCCCTGGCAGACGCTGTTTCTGCTGCTTGCCGTTCCAGGAATCCTGCTTTGTACGCTTATTTTGTTCGTCATGAAAGACCCTGCTCGACCAAGCGCCAAGGCCGCACACAGGGATGGCTCCGCACAGCGCGGTGACATCCTGGCGTTCCTGCGCGGCCACCGTAGCCTTATCGCAGCGCTCTTTGCGGGCTATCCGCTGTTGCAGATGCCGGGCATCGCCGTCGCGGCGTGGGCGTTCCTTTATTTCGACAGAGTCTATGGAATGCCGCTGGAACGAGCCGCGGTCGCCTTTAGCGTTACGGCAGGCATCACCAGTATCTTTGGCTGTCTGCTAAGCGGCCGTTTCGTGCTGATGCTGCGAAAGCGCGGGTACGTGGACGCGTCTCTCCGTGCTTGTTTGCTCGGTGGGGTGTTCTTCGCAATCTTCGCTGTTTGCGGGCTGCTGGCACCCAGTCCTCGGACCGCTCTCCTGTTTTTCAGCGTTGCGTTCTTCTTCTCCTATGTACCCACGGTGGGAGCTTATAGTGCCATCAGTGAGATCGCTCCGCCCGCCATCCGTGCCAGCGTCGCGGGCCTTAACGCACTCACGTCCGGCGTTGTCGCCACGTCCTTAGGACCTTACCTGGTGGGCGTGTTTTCCGATTATCTCTTTCCAGGCGCACGGCTCGGCATTCGCTGGGCGCTGTTGACGACGATGGTGATCTCCGTGCTCTGCGGATTGGCTCTGGTCGCTCCGGGTCTCAGAGCTCTGCGCGACAGAATCAAGTGCATCAATGAAGCAGCGGAGGTCCAGTCGTCTACCGAAGAACCAACGTTGTCTCAATCTTAGTCATTCAACGATGCAGGAGCAGCCGCCACTACGTCAGTTCCAGAGGTGCCTTATCGTGATTTTTGAAGTAAGCATCCACGATCTGCGGGGTGACCTCTTCAAGCGTGGCCGGAGACCACTTCGGATTGCGGTCCTTGTCGACGATGGCAGCTCGAATGCCTTCCACCAGATCATGTCCCTTTTCGCAAGCCTGCGCGAGTTGGAACTCCTGAGTCAGCGATGTCGCCAAGTCGTCGGCAGCTCGTGCGTTTCGCAACGCGTGCAGGGTCACCGTCAGCGAGGTTGGTGACATCTTCGTCAGAACCTCCGCGCTCGCTCGTGCTTCGGCATCAGGATGCTCAAGCAGGGCTGCCATAATCTGCACAACGGCCGGTGCCGCAAAGCACTTATCGATCCAGGCACGCTGCTCGTCCGTCATTCCCTGTGGCGGCTGTGCCGTGTAGCTGCGCAAGCAGGTCTGCATCGCAGCCACGTCGGAGCAAGCTTCGAGATCGAGCGTCATGCGCGGCAGGTCCTCGCTATGAACCATTGTGTCCGCCAGGCCGCACTGGATTGCGTCCGCCGCTCCGATACGGCTGCCCGTCAGGCCCATCCAGGTGCCGACTTCACCGGGCGCGGTGCCAAGCAGGTGTGTGCCCCCGACATCCGGGATGAAGCCAATGGCTGTCTCAGGCATAGCCAGTTGTGAGCGTTCTGTCACAATGCGATGCGATCCGTGACTCGAGATGCCGATGCCCCCGCCCATGACGAGGCCGTCCATCAACACAACATACGGCTTTTGGTAACGCGAGATGTCGTAATTGAGCTGGTACTCCCTGCGGAAGAACTCCGTTGCCACCTCTGGCTGGCCGGCCACGATGGAGTTGTACAACGCGCGGATGTCGCCACCTGCGCAGAGTCCACGCTCGCCGGCACCATCGACGAGAACGAAGCCGACGCGGTCGTCGCTTGCCCATGCTGCGAGAGCCGCGTGCATTTCCTCGACCATGGTGATGCTCAAGGCATTGATAGCGCGTGGGCGATTCAACGTGATTCTGCCGCAAGCGCCGGTTACACGTATCAGGACATCGCTCATTGTTGCGTTCTCCATGCCGTAGGATTTTGGTAAGGCTATCAGTCGAAGACCACAACCTGCCGAACGGCTTCACCCCGCGCCAGCCGCTCGAATCCTTCGTTGAGGTCGTCCAGGCGCAAACGATGGGTAAGCAAGCGGTCGACTGGAAGCAGCCCGGCACGATAGAGCGCGAGGAAGCGCGGCAGGTCGCGCGATGGCACCGCCGATCCCATATACGATCCGCGAAGAACACGTTCTTCCGCAACCAGGCTCACCGCAGGAATGCTGAGCCGCTTATCAGGCGCGGGCAATCCCACGCTCACCGTAGTACCACCGCGCCGCGTAGCCGCGTAGGCCTGCGCGAGCACTCCTTCGTTCCCTACCGACTCGATGGCGTACTGCACCCCACCATGGGTTAGGTCGCGCAAAGTTTCTACGAGATCGGAAGACCTTGCATCGAGCGCGTGGTGTGCTCCCAACGCGAGCGCCATCGCCAGTCGATCCGGATTTGTGTCGATGGCGATGATCGGGTAGGCACCCGAGCAGCGTGCTCCAAGCATCGCGCTGAGACCGACGCCGCCCAGGCCGAAGATGGCGATGCTCTCACCGGGCGCCACCTTGGCCGTGTTCACCACGGCGCCTACGCCCGTCAGCACCGCACACCCGAAGAGCGCCGCGATCTCAGGAGGGATTTCGACGTCAATCTTCACGACTGAGCATGCCGAGGCCACGACGTATTCCGCAAAGGCCGACACGCCGAGGTGGTGCCGCAGAAATTTGCTTTCACCGTCGGTCCAGCGACGTCCTCCGCCCAGCAACTCTCCGACGGTATTTGCAGCGGCACCGGGCTCGCATAGGGCTGGCCTGCCGGTAGCGCAAGGCCCGCAATGGCCACAGATGGGCACAAATGTAAACACTACGTGATCGCCCACTGCAAGACCGTCCACCCCTTCGCCCAGTTCGACGATCTCACCGGCAGCTTCGTGTCCCAGCACCATCGGCAATGGCCGAGGACGAGAGCCGTCGATGACCGACAAATCCGAGTGGCACAGACCTGCCGCAAGGATGCGCACCAGCAACTCCCCGCGGCCAGGCCGCTCGAGCGTTACTGTCTCGATTGCCAGCGGACGCGACTCCGTGTAAGGTCGCGTGATTCCGCTTTCCCGCAGCACTGCGGCTCGCACCTTCATGATTGTTCCCCACGTTGAAGAGCCTCTAACGCATTGCGCAAAGCCGGTGTCAAGCTGGCGGAGAGGCGGCTTACGCGATCCACGAAGACGTGCACAAACCAGCCTTCTGCTGCCGCGAGGTCGCTGCCGGCTTGGAACAGACCGATGCCGTACCGCACGCTGCTTCTGCCCAGGTGTTCGACCCGAAGCCCCGCGTCGATCACCTCAGGAAACGCGAGTGCCGCTACGAATTTGCAGTGAGATTCCGCACAGACACCGATCAAACCACCCACGTGAATATCAAGGCCGCCATGTTGAATCAGGTATAGATTGATGGCGGTATCGAAGTAGCCGTAGTACTCGATGTTATTGACGTGACCGTAGAGATCGTTATCTCGCCAGCGCGTCGCGATCGAAGTGAAGTGCAGATATTCGTCCCGCTTTGCCATGCGTATGTCCGTGTCTCCGCCAGGTCGCGCGTCGTTCCTGCATGGTAGGCTAGCACGCTATGATCATTTGCCAGCCGGAGCGCACCCCTATTCCACGCGATAAAGACAAGGATTACACACGCGAAGCCGCGGCTCAGCGACGCGCCTTCGTTGAACAGCGGACTGGCTGCAAGCTGGATCACGTGGCGCAATACTCCTTTGCGACGGATGTCCTGCCGGGGAATATTGAAAACTTTACTGGCATAGCGCAGGTTCCTCTTGGGCTCGCAGGGCCGCTGCGCATTTCAGGGGAGCACGCGCGCGGCGACTTTTACATTCCCATGGCCACCACCGAAGGCACGCTGGTAGCGAGCTATAACCGAGGCATGCGCGTCCTCACGGAGTGCGGAGGTGTGAAGACCGCAGTCGTCAAGCAGAGCATGCAGCGCTCGCCGGTCTTTGAGGTCGGCGACGCGCTCGAAGCTCGCAAGTTGAGTGAGTGGGTCGACACTCATCTGCAGGAAATTCGTCAAGCCGCCGAAGCTACAACCTCCGTTGGCAAACTCGTGGAGATACGGTCCTACGTTATTGCGCGGCTGCTGTACCTTCGCTGCAATTACACGACTGCGGACGCGGCCGGGCAGAACATGGTCGGCAAGGCGACGCTGGCGGCGTGCCAATGGATCCATGCCAACCACCCTGACAAGCCAAACTTCGTTCTTTCTGGAAATATTGATACCGACAAGAAGCATTCACAGATGAACACTCTCGAGACTCGCGGCCGGCGCGTTGTAGCGGAAGCGACTTTATCAAACGAAGTATTGAAGCGCGTCATGGGCGTAGATGCGGAGACACTGTTTCACATCCGTCAGATATCCCAGGCGGGTGCGTTCATGGCTGGCTCGTCGAATAACGGAGCTCACTCCGCCAACGGGCTGGCCGCCATGTTTATTGCGACGGGTCAGGATGTTGCCAACGTTGCCGAGTCGCAGGCAGCCATCGTCTATGCGCAACTTCTTGCGAGTGGTGAGTACTACTGGTCGATCACCCTTCCTTCGCTGATCGTCGCAACTTATGGCGGAGGTACGGGCCTGGCCACGCAGCGCGAATGCCTGGATATACTGGGCTGCTACGGCACAGGGCATGCCAACAAGTTGGCTGAGATTTGCGCAGCCACCGTGCTTGCTGGGGAGATTTCTCTGTCCAGCGCAATCGCGCGCGGGGACTGGGTTTCAAGCCATGATCGCCTTGGACGCAACCGACCCTGATCGCCTGTTCACCGGCTTGCAGGGCTCGTTGCAGACTTTGGTGGCAACCTGTTAGGATTTCCCGCGTTGAGTGGTTTTCAAGTTTGAACTTGAAAACGCCTCAAGCGATGAGCCTGCCCGCTAATGACGGAACCGGGCTGTCTGAGGGAGACATCATGGCACTTCTAGAAGCGGAAAAGACATCGGCGGATACGTCCATTGCAGAAGATGCGGAAGCGATCCTCGCCATGCAGACCGCCTTCCAAGCGCAACGTCGCGCTTTCGCCGCGGATCGCATGCCCACGCTTGCCGTGCGCCGCGAACGGCTGGAGCGCATCATCACCATGATGAAAGCGTACAAGGATCGCATCTATACGGCACTGAGCGCGGACTTCGGCGCGCACTCCACCGGTGCCGCGGATATGTTTGAGGTGCAGCCTGTTATCTTGCGGGCGCAGTTTGCGCTGGCGCACCTGGAAGAGTGGATGCAGCCCACGGCCCGTGAGGTCGACGCAGCCTACCAGGGTGCCATGCGTGCCTTCCTCAAGAGCCAGCCGAAAGGTGTCGTCGGCAATATTTCACCGTGGAACTTTCCGTTCGAAATCGGTATAGGACCAATGGTGGACATAATTGCCGCAGGTAATCGCTTCATGCTGAAACCTTCCGACATCGCACCTTCAAGCGCCGCGCTCATGCAACAGATGGTGGCTGAATATTTTGCGGAAGATCTCGCCTATGTTGCGGTTGGTGGCCTGGAGCTTGCGCGTGCGTTTACCAATCTTCCGTTCGACCACTTGCTGTACACGGGCAGCTCGAATGTTGGCAAGCAGATTATGGCGGCCGCCGCGAAGAACCTGACTCCAGTCACGCTGGAGCTTGGCGGTAAGTGTCCGGCTGTATTTCTACCGGGTAGTGTGATTGCTGACGTGGTCAATATGGTCGTTGGCGTCAAGAGCATCAAGAATGGCCAGATGTGCGTTTCGGTCGATCACTGCTTCGTGCCTCGCGCAGAGCTCGACAACTTTGCCCGCATCGCCTCCGAATTTATGGCCGCCGCAATGCCCGGGTACGCTCGCTCGGCGGCATGCACGGGCATTGTCTCGGACCGGCACCTCGAGCGCATTACCGCAATGCTGGACGAAGCAGAGCAGCGCAACGTGCGTCTTGTGACGCTCGAAACCGATGGCAAAGTCGATCGCAAGAGCCGTCAGGTGCCGCTCACACTTGTTCTTGACCCGCCCATGGACCTGCGCATGATGCAGGAAGAAATCTTTGGTCCCATACTGCCGGTCGTCCCGTATGACAACATCGACGAGGTGATCGAGTGCATCAACGCCAAGGACCATCCACTCGGCGTCTACGTCATGGGCACAGATGTTCCTGTCATCGAGCGCGTACTTGGTGAAACCGTTTCAGGCGGCGTAGCAGTCAACGCTGCTGCCGTTCAAGCTGGGTTGAAAGCCCTGGGTTTCGGAGGAATCGGGATGAGCGGCATGGGCCGCCATCACGGCATCGATGGTTTTCGCGAGTTCTCCAACCAGCGCGGCTTCGTTGTACGCGGCGAGGGCCCTCACTTTGACGCCTTCGTTTCGCCGACCCAGAACGCTGCGGAACTTGTCGGCCAGGTGCCTGCCGGGTAATGTGCAGAGAGCGCTGGCAAGCGGAGTTATTCCGCCTGCCAGCGCCCTTAGGCATGAATCAGCGGCCTGCGAGCCGACCTAGAACTTCGGTGCGAAAACCTGCCAGCCTCCCCCCATCGACTACGATGGTCTGCCCCGTAATGTACCGGCTCTGATCGCTGACGAGAAAGTGATACACACCCACGAGGTCATCAATTTCAGCGATTCGCCCAAGCGACGAGAGGTTTTTCGCTAAATCGTTGAGGATGTGAGTCGGTGGCAGCATGGGGGTTTTTACGGGACCAGGCGCTACCGCGTTGCAGCGAATGCCTCGCCTACCCAGCTCTACTGCGGCCGTCTTCGCTAGACTGATTGTCGCGGCCTTGGTTGCGCTGTAGTCGAAGAAGCCTTCGTTCTGTTGCAAGCCGGCCACCGACGCGGTCAGTGTGATCGATCCGCCATCGTGCATGTGGCCCGGCCCATACTTCAGGATGTAGTACGTTCCGTACAGGTTCAGATTCACAACACCGTCGAACACATCCTCGTCGGAGTCGGTGATGTGCTTTCCGTTTCCGGGCTTGCCGGCATTGTGAATGATGGCGTTGAGTTTTCCAACAGCTGTTTCCGCGTAAGCGAGGCCTTCGATCACCTGCTCCCGAACTGTGACGTCGAGGTGCAAATACTTCCCTCCTGCAGTAAGGACCGACTCTGGCGGTGGATTGAGGTCTGCAATCACGACGCGCGCGCCCTCCTGCAGGCAGCGCTCAGCAGTTCCCAATCCGATGCCGGAAGCACCACCGGTGACAAAGATCGACTTTTCTCGAAGGCTGAAGGGTGCTGACGTTTCCACGGTATCTCTCCTTAGGCTGCATGCGGTGAAGGTCGTCTCTGCCGGCGTTAGTAGTTTGGCAGACCGGCAAACGCGGTGACGGGCGGCATCGCGTTGGGGTCAGCGATGATGTCGAGCAGAACGGTGCCTTCGGCTGCCAGCGCCTGCTGAATGGCGCCAGCAATGTCCTCTGCACGCTCCACACGGATGCCCTTCACTCCGCAGGCCTCAGCGATTGCGGCATGGTCGACTGAAACGAAATCGCATACATTCGTATGCCGTCCAAGCCCCGCGTCTTCAGCATGCTTTTGATAACCCAGGACGCTGTTGTTCATCACCGCTATCACGACCTTGATGCCGTGGCGTCGCGTCGTCTCCAGCTCTGACCAGACATGGCCAAATCCGCCATCGCCCACAACGCAAACGACCGGTTGGTCGGGGCTGCCCAGCCGCGCTCCCATGGCCAGCGGGAAACCCCAGCCGAGCCCGGCCTGTCCGCGCGGCGTGATGAAGCGGCGATCCAACTTCGCTGTGAGATAGTTCGCCACCCAGATAGATGAGAAGCTCGCGTCCGCAACGATCATGTGATTGGCGGAAAGCTGTTTTTCAAGCTCCGCCATAAAGCGCTCCGGACGAATCGGTGACGCCTCCGATTGCGTGACATCCGCAATCTCTTCCTTATGCTTCGTGCGCGCGCCGGTGATGAACTCTTCGATGCCGGCACGAGCAGCCTGCCGCCCGGTCAGATCCTGCTTCGCCAAGGCTGCGTTGAGAGCCGCCAGAGTCAGCTTGGCATCGCCCTGCAACCGGAAGGCTTCATAGTTGCGGCCGATCTCCAAAGGGTCTACATCGATGTGGATATAGGTCGCTTCCTTCGGCAGCAGCTTCCAGGAATCGGTCCCATTTTGATTGGTACGATTGCCGATGAGCAGGATGACATCCGCCTCGGTGACCATGGGCTTCATGAACTTCGCCATGCCACGCGTTGCCATGTAATAGCCGATCACGCCCATCGACAACGGATGCGTTTCATCGACGCCGCCCTTGCCCATGGTGCTTGTGGCCACCGGCAGATGGGCAAGCTCCTGCAGTTGCCGCAGCTCGTGCTGCGCGCGAGACCCAATGACGCCGCCACCGGCATAGACGATCGGAGCCTTGGCCTTGGCCAGCATCTCCGCTGCCTGCTCCACCCTGCTCTGCTCGGGCTGGCTGCGGTCGAGTGGATATGTGCCTAGATTCGCCCTCCGAGCCGCTACAGGGCGCTCTTCGCCCTGAACCAGCAACTCCATTGAAACCAGCAGGACCGCGGGTCCGGGACGTCCGCTGGCAGCCGCTGTAAATGCCATGTCGACATAGTCTTCGATGCGGTCAGCGGTGGTTACCCGGCGTATCCACTTGGCCACGCCCTTGAACAGGTCGAACTGGTCCAGCTCCTGAAAAGCGTTCCGATCCTGGGTTCCGGGGCCGACATCCTGCACAAGCGCTACGATAGGCACGGATGCGGAGAGGCACTCCGCCAGGCCCGGTACAAGCAGCGTCGCCGCAGGCCCGTTTTGCGCCGTGACCACCGGCACCTTTCCGCTAGCGCGTGCATAGCCGTCTGCCATATAGGTGCCGGCGTTTTCCTGGCGATAGCCAATCTGCAAGATACCCAGGTCGCTTGCGGCGAGCGTGATGCCGGGCGGGTTGCTCTGCCCAAACAGGAACTCGACTCCATGCCGTTTGAGCGCATGGGCGAACCGTTGCGGGGGACGCATCATCAAGAGCGTTTCGCTCATTTTTTACCTTCCCTTCCCAACCATTGCAGAATCAACCCGGCCTGTGCCGGCTTACGGGGAGCGTATTTACGGCTTGATCAACACCTTGCAGTGGTCATTGGGCTTACTGAGTAGCGTGAACATTGCAGCCGCATCGTCCAGGGTTACGGTGTCGGTGATCAGCTTGTCGACTGTAATCCTTCGTGAGGTCATCATGCGCTGCGCAAAGTGAAAATCGGCGGGCACGTATGCGAATGGAAACGTCATGCGCAGACGCTTCATCGCCGCCGAGACCACCGTGAAGTTCTCCGGTTGCATGCCCGTTCCAACCAGCACAAGCTGGGTGTGCGAAGGCGCCATCGCAATCATCTTGTCAATCATTGGGCGTCCGACGCATTCAAAGATTGCCACGGGCTTGCGTCCGGTCCTGCGTTCAAACTCTTCTACTGGATTTGCGTGCTGCGTTGCGTCGATCACAAGATCGAAGCCCACACTTTCCGCACGAGCCCGGCGCGCCGGCACCATCTCGCTGATGGCTACATCACCGGCGCCAAAGAACTGCGCCCACTTCGCCACAGCCAGGCCGATGACCCCGGCGCCAAGGATGAGAATGCTTGCTCCCGGGTCGAGTTTTGCCGCTTTCCATGCGTTCAAGCCAACTGCCATCGGCTCGATCGTGGCGGCCTCATCATCCGAGAGAACAGCGGAGATTTTGACGGCGAGCCCGGCCATGCAAGTCGCGTACTCGGCAAAGGCACCCGGCATTCTAGGGTCGAAGCCCTGCGCGATGATTGCGCTGCACTGCGCGTACTGGCCGGCTCTGCACTCCGGGCACGCGCCGCACGGACGCGCGGGAACAGCCGTCAGGCGATCGCCGACTTGCCAGCCTTCGCATCCGGGGCCGACCTCAACCACTTCCCCCGAGTACTCATGGCCAAGCGTGCTTCCCGAATGCAGCAGCCCTGGAACTTCGACAGCGTGAAGGTCCGATCCGCATATGCCGCAAGCCTTCACCCTGAATACAAGCCCACCGGGCGAAGCACTCGGCTTTGCGACTTCTGCCAGTTCCAACGGCTTTCCGATTCCGACAAACTGCAGCGTCTTCATCCCAGTTCTCCCTTGTACTGCTCTTTCCTGCGTTCCCACTACTTACGCGTTCGTACTTCAATCTAAGCGCCTATTTACGATCAAGCCTTTCGAACTACGATCAAGCCCTTCGAAACCGAACACCATCATTGCCGCCATGAGGCGATCTACCGTCAGGCCACTAACGGACGGCACCCATTTGCCCAGCCAGATCAGCATGCCAAGCAGCAGTTCGACAACCAGCTCCGGTTCACACTGCACCAGCGAATGATCTGCCGTGCCTTCCTGAAGAAAGCCGATCATGATGGCTTTCAAGCGATCGATCCAACTCTTGATAGCTTTGCGCTGCGCTGTATCGAGGTACGAGTAGTCGCCGAGATAGAGAAGCGCGCCATTTTCTCGCGAGTCGACGAGCATGCCATGGATAAAGATACGCAGCTTTTCGCTACCCGTGCTGCCCTCTTTGTCCGCGGCTTCGAGCAGGCGCTGGGCGCGTTCGAGGGATTTGCGGTGACAGGCATAGGCAAGCGTCCGTTTGTCATGGAAGTAGTGGTACAGCGTAGCGTCGCGCAGTTCCAAGGCTGCTGCGATATCGATCATGGTGGCCTGTGCATAGCTTCTGGCGTTGATGGTCTCGGTGGCGGCGCGCATGATTTCGGCGCGCCGCTTGTCGGATTTGCGGCTTTTTGACACGGTTTTCTGAACTTTTAGCTTCTTCGTTGCCATAAACGATGAAAGGGCCTCAAAGCCGGTGTCTGGTGCAGCAAGCATTCTGACATATCTAGTACACGTTAGAAAAACTAGTCTTGACTAGAGTGTTGATGCTGGACTAAATTCACGTCCGTCAATGCGCAGGGAGTTGAGCCGTCACGAAAGTCACGCGGTGCTCAAACTGAACCGGCGCATGAATCCAAAAACAGGGCCCGACCTAATGATGGAAAAGCGAGACATACAGCGCGTAGATCTACGATTCGGCACGAGGATGGAAGCCATGAACCTGCAAACACCAGGATTCGTTTATACCGCACGTACCATGCGCGAGCCCGCAGGAGAAAAGCTCTACGGTGCAGTCTCCCGGTTCCTTTGTGTGGCTGTCCTGGTCTTCCTCACCAGCTTGGGGGCTTTCGCTCAATCCGGGTACACGACCGGTACGATCGTCGGAACGGTCACAGATCCGGCCGGCGCCGCCGTTGCAAATGCCTCCGTTGTCGTCAGGAACAACGGCACCGCGCAAGAGCGACGCATCACCACCAACTCCGATGGAGCCTTTCAGGTCCCCACGCTGAACCCAGGTATTTACTCCATCGAGGTCACCGCACCGGGCTTCGCCAAGGTGGTCGCGACTCAGATCGACGTGACTGTGGGCGAGACAGCTACCTTCAACCCTCACCTCACCCTTGGAGACGTGCAGACGGTTCTCGAAGTGAAGGGTGATTCCTTGCCACTGATCGACACGGCGCAGACCCAGCAGGCCAACACGATCAACACCCTGCAGCAGGTGAACCTGCCTAATCTTTCGAGGAACTTCGCGCAGCAGCTGTTTACTCTGCCTGGCGTGACGGACTCGAACGCGGCTTCGATTCAGGACCCCAACGTGGGCACCGGATACCAGTCATCGGGCGCATCGTTCGGAGGCGGCAACGGCCGTGGCAACCTGTTCACGATTGACGGCGGAGAGAACGACTACGGCTCGGGCGGCCCGCGCGTGGCGCATGTCCCGCAGGATTCAGTTCAGGAATTTCAAGTCAATCGCAATTCGTTCGGTGCGGAATTTGGATTCACGCTTGGCTCGGCAATCAACGTCGTCACCAAAAGCGGCACAAACAAATTTCATGGACGCGCGTTCGGATACTTTCATGACGAGACAACGGATGCGGTCAACTACTTCAACAGCTTCGGTCCCACAGCCGGACAAAGACCATTTGAGCAGAGCGCTATTTTCGGTGGCTCCATCGGCGGTCCCATCAAGAAAGATAAGCTCTTCTTTTTTGCGTCCTTTGAGCGTCAGAAGCTTGACAGCAACATCACCACAAACCTGCTGGGCACGGCGGAAGCGCAGGGGCTGAACGCGCAGACAAACGGTATCAATGGACTGAGCTGTCCGGCACCGGTGACCCAAAAATGCTATCTGGCGCAGATCAACGCCCTGGGCGCGGGTGCGTTGTTCACGTCGATCACGCCTGCACTTACTCCGGTCAACAATCCTCAGTTTGTTAATCTTGTCGCGCCCGATAGCGGCACCTTCGATGGCAACGCGCTCGGTGCCGTGCAATCAGCGCCCGGCGCGGATGGCCGCTACAACAATCTCGTGACTCGTCTGGACTACCAGCCGAACGAGAAGAATAACTACTCGCTGCGCTTTTCCTACTCGCGCGAGGCCAACCAAGTTATCGGCGCGGGTGGCGCGCCGCGATTTACCTCGGTGCTGCAGCAGTTGCGCGACTATACGATTACCACGAACTGGAACCACATCTTTACTCCCAACCTGGTCAACACGGTTCGCGTCCAGGTCGTTCCGTTCAATTCCTCCAATAACAACACGCCCCACGGTGGAGCGGAGTTCGACTTCGGCAGCCTGGGTACGGTCGGAACAATCTTCGACATTCCCTATAACCAAAGCCAGAATCAATATCAGTTTGATGACGACCTTTCGCTCACAAAGGGCAGCCACGCTCTGAAGTTCGGCTTCTCATTCCGGCCGGTACAATTCAACATCTTTCAGGCTTTTCTGTTCAATGGCGATTATCAGTTCGAGGACGGAGCGGTTGCTTTGTACGACCTCTTCGCGGGCGTAACTATCCCGGGTATCGGGCCTGCCCAGGGTCTGCTGGGACAGATCAATACAGCTCTCGGCTATTTCGCGAACGGCCCTGCTACGACCAATCTGAGCGCGGCACAGCTCTATAGCCTCGGCCAGCCCATCGTTCTCGAACAGGGTGCGGGCAACGGGCAGTACAATGCAACGACCAAGCCACTCGGCATCTACGCGCAGGACTCCTGGAAGGCGACGCGTAAGCTCACCTTGAACTATGGTGGCCGATTCGACTATGACCCGATTCCCAACAACTACCCCGCCAGCTACTTTGCTTCGCCCCGCGTAGGCCTGGCGTTCGATGCGTTCGGCAATGGCAAGACTGTCGTACGTGCGGGTGGCGGTCTGTTCACCGCGCCCGAGCTCTTCATCGTTCCGTTTACGTCCACCGTTCTGGATGGCTCTGCCAACCACATCTTCGCGACGGTCCGTACCGCCGCTGACTCCGCACCACAGCTGAAAGGCGCACTGGCGATGGAGAAAGCGGGCGCAACCGCAGCCAATCCCAATCCCGCTCTCACGGTGGCCCAATTGGCCACCGTAGGCTTCAATGTGATCCCTACCGGACCTACGAAGGTCGGCGGCGCATTCTTCAGTGTCGATCCCAACTTCAAGCAGCAGTATTCCATCCAGGGCAGTGCGAGCGTCGTGCAGGAGCTTGTTCCCAGCCTCTCGTTCGAGCTTGGTTACATCTACTACGCGGGCGTGCATATCCAGGAAATTCAGGAAGCAAACTTCGTCCCTAATGGCACAGTCGACCCGTTCGTCGGGCCGATTTACACACAGAAAGCCGGCTCGACAGACGGCGAGCCGAATGCAACGATTGTGCAAAACGACCAGACCACTTCGGCCGGACACTCGAGTTACAACGGCCTTACGGCATCTCTCAGCAAGCGCTACGGACATGGGCTTCAGTTCCAGGTCAACTACACCTGGAGCAAAGCCCTCGACAACGTCAGCGACTTCAGTTCGCAAAGTACGCCGTTCCGTCCTGGTCCGCTCAACCTGGATCGTAGCGTGTCGGACTTCAACGTCAAGAACAGCTTTGTCGCCAACGCGGTTTACACCAGCCCGGTGCATCACAGCGGTGACAGCATCGTGCGCAATATCTACTCCGATTTCGTGGTGGCTCCCATTGTTCAGGTCCGCGATGGCGTGCCGTTTACGGAACTTGTTCCGGGTATTGGGGGCCCTGCGTCGAACGGCAACTCGTCCCACACCAGCGAGGCGCGTCCGTTCCATGAAGGCCGCAATCTTGGCGTCGGGTCAGGCTATTCGACGTTCGACATGCGCGTGTCTCGCGGCATTTCGCTCAAGCACGATTCACCGCTGCGTCTGGATCTGATCGCGCAGTCTTCGAACGTTCTCAACCATACGAACTTCACCAGCGTGCAGAACATCTTCCCAAATACTGCTGTCACCAATGCCGCCAACGTGACCACGTCCGCAATCGTCAACACACCGGAGGGCAACATAGACCTACTCAACGGACCATACAACCTGAAGGGATTTCGGCCGGCCAACGCTTCGCAGTTGACCTCTCCGCTTGCCTTCAAAACCGCCGCTCCCCCGCGCCAGATTAGCTTCGGGCTGGAGTTGGCGTTCTAACGATTCCCCGACGCACACGCAAGGGTCCCGCTCCGAACACAGGATCAATCGGAGCGGGCCGTCAGGAGTTCCGTAAGCATGCATGCGAAAGTACTCCGATACCTCGCTGTCGAAAGCACCGGAAGCGGTGTTGTGAACGGCATTCTTAACTGCGCGGCGGCGTGGCTGATCTTTCACGGACGTGGACAAGTCCCTGTCGGAGGCCCCGTGGGGCTGGTCAGAGACTCTATTGGAGAAACGTTCCTAGTGGCCGCTCTGAGCTATATGGCAGCAGCTCTCATTTCTCGTCACCGCCGCCGCGCCGGAACGTTGCCGCAGACCAGCACCATGCACATGCGATCGCCGGCCAACGTGTACCTATGGTCTTTCCTGGTCGGCATCGTCTTCACGTGTGTGCTGGCGCCTCTTAACGCGCTACTTCTTCCGAGAGTGTTTCCGGTTGGCGTTAGTCTTGGAAGTGTTGTTCTCTTCAAAACCCTGTTTGGGGCAGTCCTGGGAGCACTAGTTACGTGGATCGCCATCTCCCGAGCACTCAACGAAGTCCACTCTCCCGTGAAGGCCTGAACCAGAAGCGTACGTTTTTGGTCCCTTCAGCGTCCTATGGGCGTAAAGCATACAGACAGGATTCCATGTCAACGCATATTGATGTATTGATCGTAGGCGCAGGTCTTTCCGGCATTGCTGCTGCGTATCACCTGCAGGCCGACAGTCCGAAAAAGACGTATCGCATCGTGGAAGGCCGAAGCGCACTTGGCGGTACCTGGGATCTTTTCCGTTACCCCGGCATTCGGTCAGACTCGGACATGCACACCATGGGCTTTTCCTTTAAGCCCTGGACCAGCGACAAAGTGATTGCCGACGGCTCGGACATCCTGAGCTACCTGAAAGAAACAACGCATCAATACGGCATTGATCGCAACATTCAATACAACACCCGTGTCGTCAAAGCCAGTTGGACCTCCGAGCAGGCCCGTTGGACGGTCGAGATGGAGAGCGGTCCGTCACGGGAGCGTTCGACGCTTACTTGCTCATTCCTATTTATGTGCAGTGGCTACTATAGCTACGATAAGGGCCACACACCCGATTTTGCCGGCGCCGACCGCTTCAAGGGTCGCATCGTTCATCCCCAGGACTGGCCGCAGGATCTCGACTACGCGGGGAAACAGGTCGTCATCATCGGTAGTGGAGCCACTGCCGTGACCCTGGTTCCTTCCATGGCCCAAACAGCGGCGCACGTCACGATGTTGCAGCGCTCGCCCACGTACATCGTCGCCCGGCCGGCGTTGGATCCGTTCGCAACCAAGCTGAGCAAGTATCTGCCGTACAGCGTGGCTGCACGTCTCACGCGCTGGCGGAATATCCTGATCGGCAGGCACTTCTACGGTATCGCTCGCAAGGAGCCAGAGAAGTTCAGCGCCGCGATTATCGGCGGTGCGCGCGCCCAGCTGGGAGAGAATTACGACGTCGCCACGCACTTCACCCCGAAGTACAAACCATGGGACCAGCGGCTTTGCCTTGTACCGGACGGCGACCTGTTCAAAGCGATCCGCGAAGGCCACGCCACCATCGTCACCGATACCATCGACAGCTTCAACGAAACAGGCATCAAGCTCACATCGGGCAAGGAACTCCCGGCGGACGTGATCGTGACGGCCACGGGTCTCACGATGAAGCTGCTGAGCAATGTCGACGTTTATGTCGATGGAAAATTGGTTCAATTAAATAAAACCTTCAACTATAAAGGCACTATGTTCAGCGGCGTACCCAACTTCGCGCTCACCATTGGATACACCAACGCCTCATGGACCCTGAAAGCTGAACTCAGCTGCCGCTATGTTTGCCGTCTGCTCAACTATATGGACCGGCATAAATATCGCAGCGCGGTGCCGAACTATCTCGAGGGTTCGATCGGTGAACAGCCCATGGTCAGCCTCACGTCGGGATATGTTCAACGCGTCGCGAGCGAACTTCCGAAGCAGGGTCTCGCGATGCCGTGGACGCTGCGCCAGGATTTTCCTCGCGATTCAATGGCTTTGCGCTACGGCAAAGTCAATGATGGATCGATGCGCTTCGCAAGATAGAGGGTGGTGCTCCGGCGCAAACTAGTCCCACGCCTCGCGATAGATGGAAGCGATCTCATCGGCATCAGGAATGCGGGGGTTGTTTTGCGGAGAACCTGAAGCGAGCGCCTGCGCGGCCATTGTAGGGATTACGCTGAGGTAGCGCTCCTTGTGGATGCCAAACTGCCGTGGCGATGGCACATCGAGTTCAGCATTGCACCTTTGTAGGCCGAGGAGTAGCGCTTTGACGGCCTCCTTGTCCGTACTGCTGTCGTCGGCCAACCCCATCGTGCGCGCGCATAGAGCGTATCGCTCCGGGGCTGCCGAGACGGAGAAGGCGGTGACGGCGGGCAGCAGCATGGCATTGGATAACCCATGGGGAATGTGGAAATGCACTCCAAGCGGACGGCTCATGCCATGCACGAGTGCGACGCTCGCATTTGAAAAAGCAATACCCGCCTGCGTCGCCGCAAGCATCATGGCTTCTCGCGCGTTCCGGTTGGCTGGCTCATGGACGCATGCAGGAAGATTTTGCCAGATGGTTTTCATCGCCGTCAGCGCAAAGGTATCCGCGAACGGGTTGGCCTTGCGGCTCACAAAAGCTTCGATGGCGTGCGTCAGCGAGTCGATTCCGGTATCCGCGATCAGACGCACCGGCATGCTCAGCGTCAGCTCATAATCCACGACCGCTGCGGTGGGTAAAAGGACATCACCGGCAATCAACATCTTCTCTTCGGTGTCAACGTCGGTGATGACCGTGAAGCGCGTGACCTCGGAGCCGGTGCCAGCCGTGGTCGGAATCGCAAGATGCATGGGGCTGGCTACAGACGGACCGTTCGGAGATTTGTAGTCACGCACCTTGCCGCCGTTCTTTGCCAGCATGCCGATAGCTTTGGCTGTGTCGATGGGACTTCCTCCGCCGAGGCTTACAAGACTGTCATGATCGCCGGACAAAAACAGATCAACGCCATGTTCGACGACGGCCGACGTTGGTTCCGGCACTGTTTCAGAAAAGATGGCGCATGCAAGGCCTGCTGCGTGGATCTGCTGCCTCAGCTTTTCCACGAGGCCGCTCTTCACCATAAATGGGTCGGTCACGATCAGCGGCCGCCGACACCCCAGCTTCAGCAATACGGCGTGGACTTCCGCGAAGCAGCCGCCTCCGATGAGGAGCACACATGGAATCCGAATCTCAGCGGTCATAGGATGTCTCCGGAATGTATCGCCAGGCTGTGCAGTAACGCTCACGCGCAGACGCTCCAACCTGGCATGACATCGCTGGACAGTATATGTCTGCGGCGAGTATCTTACCGTCTGGTTAGTAAGTCAACCAGCAGTCGTGCGGGAGTGAAGCGTTCCACTGCCGGCCGACTTCTCATGTGTCACGGTGAATAAGCTTCGGAGGCAGCACGCACGCAATGTCCCACTTCGGCGACTTCCAGAACGAGATCTATCGGGATGGCCTGCGCGGTATTCTTCCCCGTCTTCCTGTGGACTTCGAGTCGCTGCAGGCGAAAGCTCAGGG
Source organism: uncultured Acidobacteriaceae bacterium (assembly GCA_964246225.1). Taxonomy (GTDB): domain Bacteria; phylum Acidobacteriota; class Terriglobia; order Terriglobales; family Acidobacteriaceae; genus Edaphobacter. The sequence continues at coordinate 60,676 of CAXTQE010000002.1, forward strand.
TGCCTTGCCGGCCTCGGTACTTTCCTACGTGCAGGGTGGCTGCGGAGACGAGTTCACGCAGCGCCGCAACGCCGAAGCCTTTCAGCATTGGGGCCTCATTCCACGCATGATGGTGGATGGCAGCGCGCGCGATCTTTCCATCGAGCTCTTCGGCCACAAGCTTCCCTCACCCATCTTCCTCAGTCCGATAGGCGTCCTCGGCATCTGCACGCCGGACGGCCATGGCGACCTTCACACGGCGCGCGCCGCAGCGGAGATGGGCGTTCCCATGATCGCGTCGACACTGTCGAACGATCCGCTCGAAACTGTTGCCGAAACACTGGGTGACACGCCAGGCTTTTTCCAGCTCTACACACCGAAGGACAAGGAACTCGCAGAAAGTCTGGTGCATCGCGCCGAGCAAGCGGGCTACAAAGCCATCGTCGTGACGCTCGACACGTGGCTCACTGGATGGCGGCCTCGGGACCTGAATACCGGCAACTTCCCTCAACTGCGCGGCCATGTACTCGAGAACTACTTTAGTGATCCGCGTTTTCGTGCCATGCTCTCCAAACCTCCGGAACAAGACCTGCCGGCAGCTGTCGGCGTTTGGGCGCAGACCTTCGGCAAAGTCCTCACCTGGGCGGATATGCCTTGGCTGCGTTCGCTGACCAGGTTGCCGCTGGTGCTCAAGGGCATCTGCCATCCTGACGACGCCAGACGAGCCATGGACGCCGGTGCCGACGGCATCTACTGCTCCAACCACGGCGGGCGGCAGGCCAATGGGGGTGTCGCGGCGATCGACATGCTACCCGCAGTGATCGAAGCGGCCGGCAGCACGCCCGTTCTGTTCGACTCCGGCGTGCGTTCCGGAAGTGACCTCGTCAAAGCTCTCGCTATGGGGGCCGCCGCGGTCGGCATCGGCCGGCCCTATGCCTATGGTCTGGCGCTTGAAGGCACTGCGGGCGTCGTGCACGTGCTCCGTAGTCTGCTGGCCGAAGCGGACCTGCTGATGGCAGTGGATGGATTTCCTTCCCTCAAGGCGCTTAGGCAGGCAGGCGTCATCCGCCTTTGAGAAGTCTTACGTTACCGTCGCGACTCCGAAGTAGATTGCAAAGCCGCCAACCTAACCACACAAAGGATCGCTCGCAATGAACATACCCCTCACTCCTCTCCGCTTTCTTCGCCACGCAGAGCGCCAGTATGCCGGCCGCACCGCCATCGTTTCCAGAGGAGAGCGCTTCACGTACAAGCAGTTTGCAGAGCGGTCCGCTTTGCTGGGCGGGGCGTTGCAGCAGGCAGGCATCAAGCCTGGCGAGCGCGTCGCCTATCTGGGAACAAATTCTCATCGGCTGCTGGAGGCCTACTATGGCGTGCTCGAAGCCGGAGCCATTCTTCTTCCGCTGAACATTCGACTCTCCGCGGCGGAGCTCACCTTCGTCCTGCAGGATGCCGGCGCAGCTATGCTCCTGATCGATCCGCAATTTGTACCTTTGGTCGATTCCTTTCGACAGAACCTGACATCTGTTCGGTCCTTCTGCCAACTCGATGGCGAGGTGAAGGCCGATTGGCTGCTGCCGCACGTCTACGATCGATGGCTTAGTGAAGCAACCCCCTGTCGCAGCGACATCATCCTGGTGCAAGAAGAAGAAGTCGCTGCGATTTTCTATACCAGCGGAACCAGCGCCCAGCCCAAGGGTGTCATGCTGACCCATCGCAATATTTATCTTCATGCGCTTGAGACGGCACATGGTTTTAGCGTGTCGAACGGCTCTGTGGAACTGCACACCATTCCCCTGTTCCACGCGAACGGCTGGGGTATCGCTCACTTCCTCACGATGCTTGGTGGAAAGCACGTCATGGTAGAAACATTCGACCCGGTTGCGATTTTTAAATCTATCGAATCTGAACGCGTGACACAGTTCAATGCCGTGCCGTTCATGGCCACCGTGCTCGTCAATCATCCTGCCATCGGTGACTACGACCACAGCAGCCTCACACGCATTGTGATCGGCGGGGCGGCCTCTTCGCCTACGCTAATTCGTCAGGTGGAAGAAGCCTTTGGCTGTTCCTGCTTCTCCGGGTATGGGCTTACCGAGACATCGCCCGCTCTCACCTACTCCTCCATGAAGCCGGAGCTGGCGTGGAGCGAAGAAGACCGCTACATCGGCCAAGCGATGGCTGGGTACGCGTTTCCAGGCGTCGAGCTTCATATAACGAGCTCCGACGATGAGTGGCTCCCTGAAGATGGCATCGCCGTGGGAGAATTGATCGCGCGCGGTGACGGCATCATGAAGGGCTACTGGAACCAGCCTGAGCTCAGTGCAGAAGCTCTTCGCGGTGGCTGGTTTCACACCGGTGACATGGCCAGCATCAATGAAAACGGCTACGTCCTGATCCTCGACCGCAAGAAGGACATCATCGTCAGTGGAGGCGAAAACATCTCTTCGCTCGAGGTGGAAAAGGCCATGCTGGCTCATCCTTCCGTGCTTGAGATCGCTGTTATTCCTGTTGCGGATGCACGTTGGGGCGAGGTTCCCAAAGCTCTCGTCGTACTCAGGCCTGGCGCAACCGCGACAGAAGCGGAGTTGGTGCAATTTAGCCGGTCGTGCCTGACCCATTACAAGTGCCCTAAGTCCGTTCTCTTTGTGGAATCCCTGCCAAAGACAGGCACGGGCAAAGTCCTGAAGAAGAACCTGCGTACCCAGTACGAAAAGAGTCTCTCCTAAGCTTACCGTGTCCGATCGAAACTACGCCGGCACAATCAGCAGACGAGGCTCCGTCATTTCGAGGATGGCGGAGCGCACACCTTCCCTGCCCACGCCTGAGTTCTTCACGCCCCCATACGGCAGGTGCTCCGCACGCCACGCGGAGGATTCGCCCACCAGCACTGCGCCGACCTCAAGCTCATTCCACGCCTGCGTCATCTTTTGCCAGTCAGCCGTAAAGATAGCGGCCTGCAGGCCGTACTTGGATGTGTTGACCGCCGCCAGCACGTCCGCAAAGTTCTCGTACGCCTCGACGATGACGACAGGCGCAAACACCTCTTCGCAGCTCAGCTGCGCCGTGCTCGGAACATCGCTCAGCAGCGTGGGTTGGAGCACCGTGCCAATCCGTTTGCCGCCAATATGCAGCGTCGCGCCCATCTTGACGGCCTCCGCAATCCAGCTCTCCGCACGCCTGGCCGCTGCTTCGTTAATCATCGGCCCCACGCGAGTCGACGGCTCCGCAGGGTCACCTGCCTTCAACGCTCGCAACTCCTCCACAACGCTTTCGACGAGCCGTGCCTTCAGCGACGCATGCACGTACACGCGCTGCACGGAAATGCAACTCTGGCCCGCATACGTGTAACCGCCGGCCACAAGCTTCGGAACAGCCTTGGCGAGATCGGCATCCTCGCAGACGATAACCGCAGCGTTGCCGCCCAGTTCAAGCGTCACCCGCGGCGTCGCAGCTTGCCGCCGCAGCATCCATCCGATGTGCGCACTGCCGGTGAAGCTGAGCATGGCGAATCGCTCATCCCGCACAAGCTGCGCCGTCACCTCGTTGGAGCACGGCAGCACGCTAATGGCGCCTGCTGGCCAACCTGCGTCGCGAACCGCGCGCCCCAGCCAAAGCGAACTCAAAGGCGTCTGCGGCGCAGGTTTGAGGAGGATGGGATTGCCTGACGCAATCGCCGGAGCGAGCTTATGCGCGACAAGATTCACGGGAAAGTTGAATGGCGTAATCCCCAGAATGGGTCCGATGGGAAACCTGCGCGAAAGCGCGACGCGCCCCTCGGTGCCCGGCGTCCAGTCCGCCGACGTCACGTCACCGCCAATCCGCTTGGCCTCTTCCGCAGCGACCCGAAATGTCTGGACCGCGCGGGCCACTTCGTTGCGTGCGTCTGTGACGGGCTTGCCCGCTTCGAGCAGAATGATGTGCGCCACGTGCTCCATCTGCTCGACCAGCCTGTCCGCAACAGCATGGAGAATGGCTGCCCGCTGCCAGGAGCTTAGCTTTTTCGTCTCCGGGAAGGCGCTCTGTGCCAGCCCACACGCCCGCTCCGCATCGGCAAAGTCAGCCTGGCATACTTCAGCGACGATGGAGCCGTCGTAGGGATTGTGGATAGCCACGGTCTCGTCGCGCAAATCATCCTCTGAACCCAATAAAATCGCTTCTCTTTCTGCCACGCGCCACGCCCCGCTGGACCAGAATTAACGCTCTGGATTCCAGACCAACATGATAACGACATCTCTATAGGAAGTGCGCGATAAGCATCATCGCGTAGTTGCGAAGCCGCCGGGTAAGTTTGTACTCAGCCCCACAGCGAGGACTGCTTCCTTACGCCCGGTTTACCGAGGAGGGAGGCCTATGGGCAAGCCTTCAGACCAATCAGGAGAATTGAGAGATGGACCGTCAAGGTTAGCAGCTGCTTTGAGTGAACTTCTTTTCAACAACAGCTTGCTGAATTTGTCCGGAGTTGCAAGGGAGGAACGTCTTTCATTCCCTATTGATGTGAAAGTACGAGACTCCATCTATAGAAACAATCTGCGCAAGGGCCGTGTGCAAACTGCTGTTTGTTGCTTTCACTCGGCCGGAGACCACTAGGGAGATGATTGATGAAGAGCGGAAAACACCGAGGCCTGTCGTTCATTGTGTTTGCTGGGGTTAGTTCAATGGCAGCGGCGCAGTCGGCGGTTGATGGCGCAATCGGCGGAACAGTAAAGGATCCTACCGAGGCGATCGTCTCAGGCGCGAGCGTCGTCATTCAGAACACGGGAACCAACGCAACGCAGACGGTGATGACCGATACATCGGGGTATTTCCGTGTCATTCGTCTGCAGCCCGGTCTATACACCGTGCGTGTATCGGCAGGCGGTTTTAGCTCCTATGAGGCAGCTCGGGTCGAGGTAACAGTGGGTTCATTGACCACGGTAGAACCGCATCTTGCGGCGGCAGGAGCGACCGAAACAGTGGACGTGTCCACGGACGTGCCAGCGATCAACACGACGAACAATGATTTCTCAAACACAATCGGACTGAAGGTGCTTGAGGATCTGCCGGTCAACAACTATCGATGGAGTTCCTACGCATTGCTGACGCCGGGTGTGGTGGAGAGCGGCGGTTTTGGCCTGTTAAGCTTTCGCGGACAATCCACACTCTTAAATAATGTCCAGTTTGATGGAGAAGACGACAACCAGGCGTTCTTCTCTGAGGAACGTGGCCGAACGCGTGTGGGGTATTCCACGGCTAAGTCTTCCATTCTTGAGTTTCAGGTCAACACGTCCAACTACTCGGTGGAGTATGGCCGGTCAGCGGGCGGTGTAGTGAATGCGGTCACCCGTTCGGGCACCAATGACTTCCACGGCGAGGCGTACTTTTACGATCGGGATGCGGAGTGGGGATCTAAGAACCCATTTACGACGGAGGCGATCCAGACAAGTACAAATCCTGTCGCTTTTACGCCGGAGGTCTTCAAGGCCAAGGACTGGCGTAAGCAGATGGGGGTGGGCATCGGTGGCCCCATCGTCAAAGATAAGCTGTTCTTTTTCTTTGCCTTCGACCGCTTCCTGCGCAACTTTCCAGGGGTGACCTCATTTGGCAACGCGAACTACTTCTTCGCGGCGATCCCGACGACAGGGCCAGGCACGGCTGCGGATCCGGCGCACTGCTCCGGGACGACGGAGAACACGCCGGGCGGTGCAGTCTGCCAGCTGGCGTTGAATTTAAATAAGCTGACCGCGCTGGCCAGCGTGACGCAGGCGCAATACACGTCGGCCTTCAACACCTACACGAACGGCATTGCGGCGCTCACCTCTATCACGGGGTTGACACCGCGTACGGGCGATCAATACATCTTCTTTCCGAAGATCGACTGGCAGGTGAACGGCAAGAATCATGTTACGGCTGAGGTGAACCGTTTGCGTTGGACCTCGCCGGCAGGTATTCAGACGAGCGCAACCCAAAGTTACGGGATCCGGAGTTATGGCAACGACTTCGTGAAGGATACGTTTGGCATCGCCAAGTTGGACACCGTGCTGACCAATACGCTTTCGAATGAACTCCGTTACCAATATAGTCGCGACTTTGAGTATGAATATAACCAGGTGCCGACGGCCTACGAAAACGCTACGTTAAATAACCCTACCAGCGGACCGAGCACGGGGTACATCAACCCGTTCCAGATCCCGCCCGATGTGAACATCACCAATGCCTTCCAGTTCGGGACGCCCACATTCCTCAATCGTCCCGCGTATCCGGATGAACGCCGCTGGGAGGTCTCCGACACGATCAACCAGGTGAAGGGGAACCATAGCTTCAAATATGGCTTCGAATACTTGCACACCAACGACCTAAGCGAAAACATCACCGCGGACTTTGGCGGCTACTCGTATGGAACAGTTTCAGAGGGTGGCGCGACGGCACAGTACTCACCGTTCGTGGAGTATTTCACTGATCAAAACACGGTCAACGGATGTGGTGTCACTGGATCGTTCACCACGCACTCGCAGGAGTGCTATACCAACTACACTCAGGGCTTCGGACCGCTTGGCTTTGAGTTCCAGACGGCCGATTATGCCGGTTTTGTGCAGGACGAGTGGAAGGTCACACCGAGGCTGAGTCTCACGCTGGGCCTGCGCTATGAGTATGAGCAGACTCCCAAGCCGCAGATCCCGATTTCAACCACGTTTGCTCGTGGATCAACCGGGATCTTCCCGGATAACCGAACAAACATCGGGCCGCGTGTAGGCTTCGCGATGGACGTGTTCGGCAACGGAAAGACCAGCCTGCGCGGTGGCTACGGTGAATTCTTTGCGCGTCTCGAGAACTCGACCATTTACAACGCGATCGCTCAGACGGGAAACCCTGCTGGACAGAGCCAGGTGACAGCGGCGGTCAGCACAACGGCACTCGGCACTGTGAATGGCGTGCCCGTGACCGGTCCGATCTTTCCGCAAGTTCTAAATCCGACGGCATTTGTTCCGAACGCTGCGTCTACGGCGGTCATTTACTTTGACCGTAACTTCAAGATGCCAGAGATCCATCAAGCAGATCTGACTGTTCAACAGAACGTGGGATGGAACACAACCCTTAGCCTGACGTGGTTGGCGGCGTTCGGGCGTCGACTGCCGGACTTCGTGGACACCAATATTGCGCCTGCAATCCGAACCGTTACTTACAAAGTCGGAGCGGGCGGACCTGTCAATAGCGGAACTTCCGTCACAATTCCGTACTACACGCAGCGCCTGAATCCGGCATTCGGTTCGACTACGGATATCTTCAGCGGTGTGAACTCAAACTACGAAGGACTTGTGGCGCAGATCGAGCATCGGGTCACACACAATTTGACGTTCAATGCCAACTACACCTGGTCGCACGCATTGGACTATGGCGAAAACAACACAACCTTCAGCAACACGAATTCAGTTCTGGATCCTTACAATCTTCGGCTGGAGTATGGTAACTCCAATCAGAATATTCCAAACCGTGTGGTGGCTTATGCCATTTACAACACGCCGTCTGTCTATGAGGGCTGGTTGGGCTACCTGCTCAATAATTATGAGATCTCGCCGAGCTTCAGCGGTCAAAATGGAGCGCCTTACTCCGCAGGCTTATCAGGAACCTACGTGCCAGTGCTCGACAATGGATGCAAGGTTGGAACGGCCTGCACGGTCAACGGCGTAACAACGATTTACAGTCCAGCAAGCACGGGTGGAGGCGTCAACGGGACGAACGGCACGGCACGTGTGCCCTTTACGGATCGCAACATTTTTCAGTTCCGCCGAGAGTTGATCGCAGACGTCCGGATTTCGAAGCGCTTCCGGATCGCCGACCGAGTAGACGCGGAGTTGCTGGCGGAGAGCTTCAATATTGCCAATCACCTGAACCAGACGGGTGTAGGCAGTACGAACGCTTACGGTATCGCGAATGGAACGCTGGCGTCCGCCACGGCAGCGGCGACTCCCAACACGTTTACAAACAATGCCGCAAACTTTGGTGTCTTCAATCCTTCTACCTTCCTTGGCAACGCTAACAACAACTTCATCTATACGCCGCGGCAGGTGCAGCTTGGCGCACGGGTACAGTTCTAAGCGGAATTACATGAGCGCGGACGACAGAGGGCTACGGCTGCCAAGGTAGCCCTCCCATCTTACCTGGTTCACCTGGTTGCGGCATAGTCTAGTCACGCTAACTCCATGTCGACCCTCGGACCTAAGACGGTAACTAGGGAAACCTATGGTTATCTCGAATGGATAGATCAGAGTGGGACTCGTTGCCAAGTTATAATACTGAAGCATGCCGCCCAGATATCAAGCGGAGCATGGGCTGCGGTCAACTAGTCTGAGAGGCGCTTCACGATACATAACCAAAATCTAAACTGGTGTGCATGCGGAGGACGGCTTGGACACCAGCGTGCGCGAGGAAGCAAACGTTTGCTTCCCCGTTGTGATCGTTCTCCTCAGCATCTTCATTCTGCAACTGATTCATGTTGAGCGGCCCTACTCCGCTAACTGCGAAGAGTCGCACCATCTTTAGCACGGCTATCTGATCCTGAAAGAGCGGGATGACAGAGCAAGTACGGAGGTCCACCCCGGGTGGAAATAACAACGGTGGACCTCTCCTTGGGCTATACCCCCTAGTTCCTGGAACGGGCACTTTGCAGGCGCTTCCTTGTCGAAGCGCATCTGTCTTCGCTTACGGCGAGTCTTTGCGCGCGTGCCTCGCGTTACGTCCTGGGTGGTGCAACGGCCTCCGTAGCCGCCTTGGCAATGCGGAACTTCACCGTCGTCTTCGCCGCAATTTTGATCTGTTCGCCCGTGGATGGATTGCGGCCCATGCGCTCCTTGCGTTCCGCTTTCACAAGCTTGCCAAGACCTGGAACCGTGAACTCGCCTGCTTCGCGCGTCTGCTCCGTTGCCATGTCTGTCAACACGTCGAAAAAGGATTGGACCTGCTTCGGTTCGACTTCCAGCTTTTCCGCCATGGCTTTAATGATCTGCGTCTTGGTCATCTTCGCCACGGGTACGCTCGGGGTCTTCTCTGCCGCTTTCACCGGGGTGGCTGCTTTGGCCGGCGTCTTCTCAGCTACTGCTTTCTTGGTTGCCATCTGATTCCTCCTGTTATGCTTCGGTTGATTCTGCGGACTTCTTCGGGCGGCCACGTCTTTTCGGTTCTGCCGCGACTGCAGCCTTCTTCTTCACCACAGTCTTCTTCGCTGTGTTCTTGCGAGGAGTCGTGCGCTTCGGCTCCACGCTCTCAAGCTCTTCTTCGCTCTGGATCGTTGCTCGCACCTGCTCAAGGAGTTGCTGAAGCCTGTCGATCTCTTCCTCGATCTGCTGGATATACCCTTGTGATTGCTGCACAAACATCGTAGCCATCTCTTCAGCATAATTGCTGCGCACAGAGTTTCGGCTTCTTAAATGAGAGAGGAATGGCGTGACGTGCAAACGATGTCGAGTCACGATGGTGGAGTTGAAGGGCCACATCTATCACGGCAAACGGAAGTTTCGGTGCCCACTATGCGGACGAGCGCAGCTGAAGAAGCCACAGAAGACAAGAAATCGCCAAGACAAGCCGAGAAATGCCGAGCCCGTGTGAAACGGTGAAATGTCCTACCCTTCACACCGCCCCTGGGAGATGTCGATCCAGCGGGCATCTCCCCTATTCCACAATCTCGACCGTGACGCTCATGTTTGTAAAACGCCAGAGTATGACGGCTGAGAAGCTGGATCGGCGGTGCGCTGGCTGTATATGCGTTCCATACGAACCGTTTCTGGTGGACTACGCGACTATTCCCAAGAACGATCTGTAACTTGCAGAACTCCGCTGCTGATCGGCGCAAAGGGTCCTTGGCGATCAGCCGCGTCTAAGCCAATATCGAACGGGTAAGGGTCTGCTTGAAGTAGTTATCGTCGGGCGGCCTGAAGCCGGGCCCGCTGGTTGTCGAAGTCGGTCATTATGACGACGCTGGTTTCGATGTAGGAATTGATCTCGAAGATCTTCGCAGCGGCAGTGTGCTGAAAGCCGAAGATCCGCGGCAGAGCCCAGGAAAGTGAGCCGAAGGCAGCGTCTATTTTGCCGTGCGTCTCGAAGGTAAGGTCGCGCTTGAAGCCAAGCGGATAGTCGGTACGAAGCGCTTGCGTCAGCGTCAATGCCCCCGTAGCAAGCGCGGTGAGGGAAGCCGCCTTGTTCTTACGGACGACGATTGCCATGCCCAGAAAGAATGCGGCATGGCAGTAGTCGATGATGCCATGGGTGCGGGAGTCGATGATTTTGTAGCTTGGGCAGGAAACGGATTTGGTCTCAGCGAAGTGCAGCCAGTCGGCGAGGTACATGAAATCTCCAGGGTGAGTAAGAATCGCGCGCAGACTGCGGGGCTGCTGCGCACGTCCCTCGGATGTTCAGGATGGGCGCGGCGTTACCCGGCCTCTTGCTCCCGAGTGTCGTCCCCCTCGAACTCGTTCAGGACCGACTCGACTTCCGTGTCGAAGCCTTCGAGCATAGCCGCCAGAAAGGCTTCTCTGTCCAGATCCGGATCGGCTTCCGCGTGCACGGTGACGATGTTGCGGGCGAGGTCCGCAAGCATTATTCCCCAGGCGGCGGGATCCTGCCAGATGCCGGGCTGGAGTGTGATGGCCTGGCTCCCCTCGGCGATCCAAACGCGCAGCAGCTCGAAGGAGCGGGGGTCCTTGGCTGCGAGAGCCGGGATGGCGAGTTGTTTATCGACGCCCATGATTCTTGGTTCCTTCCCTTTTCACGGTACCGCAAAGTGGAAATCTCTGTGGATGCGAAGATCGGGCCAGCGCTTTTTCCTCAATTTCCCCCGCCTTCGCTGACGACCCACAGGCACCGGCGGTTGTGGAGCTACCGTAATCTAAAGACACACGCAGAGAACCGAACTACCTTAGAGAGTGGAATCCATGTCCTCGCTTCCCAGACTAGTCAACCCCGACGACGATAACCGCCCCGCCTCCCTGCATGCCGAGCAGACGATCCTGGGCGCCATGCTGGTCGATGCCCTCGCCATCGTCGATGCGACGATGCTGCTGAAAGCCGACGACTTTTCGCTCGACTCGCACCGTCGAATCTACGACGTGATGCTGCACCTGAGCGAGGCTGGGCACGCTGTTGACCTGATCACCGTCGCGGAAGAGCTTCGCCGCCGCAAGGAGCTGGATTCGATCGGCAGCCGTGCGTACCTCGCCGGGCTGAGCGAGAACCTGCCGCGCAAGCTGTCGATCGAAAGCTACGTCCGCATTGTGCGCGACAAGAGCCTGATGCGGCAGCTGATGCAGGTCTGCGACCTCGGCCTGATGGAGGCGTCGGACCAGTCGCTCGAGGCCATCGAGGTGCTCAACGCAGTCGAGGCACGGCTGATCGACATCTCCCAGCATGCGCTTACGGGAGGCTTTTCCGGCATCTCCGACATCGTCCGGGACTCCTTTGGCTCGATCGATAAGCTGTACGAGCAGGGGCGCGAGATCACCGGGCTCGCCACGCACTACACTGATTTCGACCGCATGACCAGCGGCCTGCAGAACTCGGAGCTCGTCATCATCGCGGCGCGGCCCTCCATGGGTAAGACCGCGTGGGCGATCAACATTGCGCAGAATGCCGCCGTGCGCGATGGCAAGGTGGTCGCTGTCTTTTCGCTTGAAATGTCGAAGGAAAGCCTGCTACGACGCATGCTCGCGAGCGAGGCGATGGTCAACTCGCGCAAGATTCAGACCGGGTTTTTGCCACGCGAGGACAAGGGCAAGCTGCTGGCCGGGCTGGAGCGCCTGATGGAGTCCAAGCTTTTTGTCGACGACACGCCGGGAATTACGCTGGCCGAGATGCGCGCGAAGGCTCGGCGCCTGAAGCAGCAGGAGGGGTCGCTTGACCTGATCGTGATCGACTATCTGCAGCTGATGACCGGCTCGGTCGGCGCGAACGCGAAGAAGTTTGAGAACCGCACGCAGGAAGTCTCGGCGGTCTCGCGCGGGCTGAAGGCTCTTGCCAAGGAGATGCATGTGCCGGTGGTGGCACTGTCGCAGCTTTCTCGTGGAAGCGAGCAGCGCGCCGGCGACAAGAAGCCGCTGCTCAGCGATCTGCGTGAATCGGGCTCGATCGAGCAGGATGCAGACGTGGTCTGCTTCATCCATCGGGAGGAGTACTACGACCGCGAAAACGAGGACCTGAAGGGCAAGGCGGAGATCATCATCGCCAAGCAGCGCAACGGCCCGACGGGCTCGTGCCAGCTGGCCTATTTGTCGGATTACACGCGCTTTGAAAACCTGGACACGGCCCACAGCGGCAGCGATAACGACTACTAGGCAGGCAGTTACGATGAAGACGAAGGTGGGGTCAAGGCTGCGTTGAACAACTGGGTGGTGATCTCGGAGGCAAACCTGGCGTGGAATCTGCGCGCGATCCAGGCCAGTGCCGG
>CAXTQE010000003.1:0-51358 GCA_964246225.1 uncultured Acidobacteriaceae bacterium
GGTGCTTTCGACGCGCTCGTTTATGCCGTCATCAACGATATCGCCCCCATCGTCAGCTCCAGCTACGGGGAGTGCGAGCTTAACCTGGGTGCCGCAAATTACGCCTACTACAACCAGTACCTGCAGCAGGCCGCCGTCCAAGGCCAGACCGTCATCTCCGCCGCCGGAGACGATGGATCGACCGACTGTTACGGCGAAACCACCACCGCCGCCACCGAGATTGCGCTCGCCGTCGACTTCCCCGGCAGCAGCGCCTTCGTTACCTCAGTCGGCGGAACCGAAATCTCCGCCTCCAATAACACCACGACCAGCACGACCTACTGGACTTCGAATGGCTCGACCGACGTCCTCAGCTCCGCGCTCATCTACATCCCGGAGCTCGCCTGGAACGATGACTCCACCGGAGCGCTCTCCTCCGGCGGCGGCGGTGTCAGCGTTCTCACCCCCCGGCCATCCTGGCAGACTGGAACCATTGGCGGCGTCGCCTTCCCCTCCGGTTCCATGCGCCTGGTGCCGGACGTTTCTCTGATGGCTTCGCCCATGGAGCCCGGCTACCTCTATTGCTCCAGCGACTCTCAGGGAACCGGCGTCCAGGGTAGCTGCAGCAACGGATTCCGTGACGGCAACAACACCAACCTGACCGTCGCCGGTGGAACCAGCTTCGCCGCGCCCATCTTTGCCGGGATGATGGCGCTCGTCAACCAAGCGACCAGGTCCGCCGGTCAGGGACCGCTCGGGCCCATCCTCTACCCGCTTGCGAACAACGCCACGACCTACGCCGCCGCCTTCCACGACATCATCGTCGGCAACAACGCCTGCACCACCTCTCCCGCCACTCTTTCCTGCGCTTCCTCCGGCCTGACCAGCTACGTTACGACCACGGGCTACGATGAAGCTACCGGGCTTGGATCAGTCGACCTCTACAAACTGCTCACCGCCTGGCCCGTCCCGTCCGCCACCACCTCCTCGCTGCAGAGCTCTTCCGTCGCGCTTTCGGCAGCGACCACCGCCCCCCGGGTCGCGGTTGCGGACGCCGTCACCATCACCGTCGCCCCTGGAGCCGGCACCTCCGGAGTCGCTCCCACCGGCACGGTCAGTCTCGTTATTACCGACACAACCTCCACAAGCACTTCGACCACCAATGCCGTGTACACGACCGCGACCGTCAACGCTTCGGTCACGCTCGCCAGCGGGGCTGCCTCCTACAGCTTCACCGGAGTTGCCGCCGGCCAGTACGCGGTCGTCGCGAAGTACTCCGGGGACGGAACCTACGCGCCCTCTACCTCCACCCTGTTGCTTCAGGTTGGCTCGGCCGGGGGCTTCAACCTCTCGGTCCCGAACACCACCGTGACCAACGGCAGCACCGCGGCGTCCACCGTTACCGTTACTCCCATCAGCGGCTATACCGGCACGGTCACCTTCACCGTATCGGCCAGCCCGACTATCACCAACGCCTGCTATGTCCTTGGCAATGCGGCCGTTACCGGAACCGCCGCCGCGACCGCCACCCTCTCCATCTACACCAGCGCAACGACCTGCACGGCTACTCCAACTGCGACAGCTTTGTTCCAGAAGGGCGGGAAAGCGCAGTCTGTTTCCTCGAACCGCGTCATGCAGGCTCCGTCTCCGGCCTCTCACCCCATCCCGTATGTGCTGAGCTTCGCCGGCTTGCTGGCCGTCGGCGTTCTCGGACGCATATCCAGGAAGATCCGCTCGCTGGTCGCCATTCTGCTGCTCGCCGTGCTTGGCCTGGGCCTCTCCGCCTGCAGCGGAGCCAGTACCCCAACGACTAACACGGTCACTCCCACCACCAACGTTGCCAAGGGCCCGTACACGATCGTGGTGCAGGGCACGGACACCGCCACCAACACCACTACCAACTACGCCAGCTTCACCCTAACGGTCCAGTAAACAACTGGTAGCAGGTAAGCCCGCTCATCGCCAGGTGAGTGGGCTTTTCCTTGTCAACCCCCGTGCACGTCTTCGCGAGCGCCAAGTCGTTCATACAGCAGGAGTTAGCTTCCAAAGAAAATTGGCATAACTCCCTTTGGCCAGCTCATACAATAGAAGAAGAGAGAAGCTGCAGCGAACGAGGAGAGAACGAGAGCCAGGTCGCTCTCAATCCCTTCGTAAACAGAACAGGTCGTTATTTAGGCAAAGCCAGAATCCCCGTGTTTGCGCCAGGGAGACTTGCAAGCGTAAAGGTCCAGACCTATCTCCAATGCTTTGAAGACTTTGGGTCAAAACAGGAGGTGGGGAGAGGTACTTCTAACTTAGTGCAGCTGCTCCGGAATCACCGCATACTGGATCAGCAGCTCAAACGGCACAATCTTGAGCGTGTTCTCGTGCGTCGCCTCAAGCACCACCGGGCAGGCAGCCCCGGCCTGGGTCGCCTGCAGCCAGCGCGCAGCGCACACGCACCAGCGGTCGCCCGGCTTCAGTCCCGGGAAGCCGTACTGCGGCATCGGCGTCGAGAGATCGTTGCCGAAGGATTTGGAAGTCTCCAGAAATGCTGCGTCCACAATGCAGCAAACCGTATGCACGCCCAGATCGTCTGGGCCTGTCTCACAGCAGCCCGTCCGGTAAAAGCCGGTCATGGGCTCACATCCACATGTCGCCAGCGACTGTCCGAGAACGTTTTTTCCGCGTGCCTCGATCGGTTCGGTTCCTGCCATTCTGCTATTGTAGCTTCCGCAGGAAAGCTTATTTGCTGGCCATCGCCAGCTTCTGTTCGTACTCCTCGTACGGGCCCTTGTGATCGGTAATGTGAAAGTCGGAAGGGCCGCCCTCAAAGTGCCAGATGCGCGTCCCGGCCTCTTCGATGAGGTCCTGATCGTGCGTCACCAGGAACACCGTTCCCTCGTACTTCTGGATCGCCTGGTTCAGCGCATTGATGCTTTCGAGGTCCAGGTGATTAGTCGGTTCGTCGAAGATCAGCACGTTCGGTTTCTGCAGCATGATCTTGCAGAACAGGAGCCGCGCCGCCTCGCCTCCGCTAAGCGCCTCGGTCTTCTTCATGCCTTCTTCGCCGCGGAAGAGCATCTGTCCGAGAATGCCGCGGATGTCCTCCTTGGTCGCCTTGGGGTCGAAGCTGTGCAGCCACTCCGCCGCCGTCGTTCCCTTTGGGATGGACGCGGTGTGGTCCTGCGCGAAGTAGCCAATCTGGACCTCGTGCCCCCACTTCACCTCGCCCGCATCGATCGCGAGCGCATCCGACTCGTCGACGCCGGGAGCGTTGGCCAGCAGAGCCTTGATCAGGGTCGTCTTGCCCTGACCGTTGCGCCCCATCAGGATCACCTTGTCGCCGCGCATCACGGATGCCGAGAAGTTTTTGATCACGTGCTCGGTCTTGCCATCCTTCTGCGGGTAGGACTTGCTGACGTTCTCGAACTCGAGCACATTCTTCCCCGAAGGCCGCAGCATATCGAAGCGGATGAAGGGACGCGCAATGTTCGAACGCGCCAGCTCGGAGGTCGCCAGCCGTTCGACCTCCTTCTTGCGCGAGTTCACCTGGCTCGACCGCGTACCGGCCGAGAAGCGCGCGATGAAGTCGTTCAACTGCGCGATCTTCTTCTCGCGCTGTTCGTTCTGGCTCTCGATGCGGGTGCGTACCGACGTCTTCTGCAGCACCATGTCGTCGTAGCCGCCGTTGTAGGTGATGATCGTCTGGTAGTCGATGTCGGCCGTATGCGTGCAGATCGCATTGAGGAAGTGCCGGTCGTGCGAGATGGTGATGACCGTGCCGCTGTACCGGATCAGAAAGTCCTGCAGCCAGTGGATCGACTCGAGGTCAAGGTAGTTCGTCGGCTCGTCAAGCATCAGCGCTTCGGGATCGCCAAACAACGCTTGGGCCAGCAGGACGCGAACCTTTTGGCCGCCCTGCAGCTCGCCCATCGTGCGCTCATGCAGCTCGTCCGGAATGTCGAGCCCCTGCAGCAGCACGGCGGCGTTGGCCTCGGCCTCGTAGCCGTCCTCATCGCCGACGATGCCCTCAAGTTCACCCAGCCGCGAGCCGTCTTCGTCCGTCATCTCGGCCTTGTTGTAGATGATCTCCCGCTCTTCAAGCGCCGCCCACAAGCCCTTGTTGCCCATGATGACGGTGTCGATCACGCGGTAGGCGTCGAACTCATACTGGTCCTGCTTCAGCACGCCGAACTTGCGCGGCCTGACGACGGTTCCCTTCTGCGGGTCGATCTCACCGGTAAGCACCTTCATAAAGGTCGACTTCCCGGCTCCATTCGGCCCGGTCAAGCCGTAGCGGCGGCCGTCTGTGAAGGAAACCGAGACATCCTCGAAGAGCAGCTTCGAGCCGTAACGCATGGTGACACTGGAGGTAGCAATCATAGTCAAAATCCTGGTCGTGGGGCTTGCTTAAGCCTACCCTATCCGGGCCGCTTTCCGCAGGCGCGACCGCCTATTGCTGTTGCTGAGCCATCTGTTGCTGTCGGGTCAGGGGCGGCGGCGCGTCGGGCTGCGCCTGCGCCTTCTCAACCAGGATCGACCAGTCCTCCGGCACCGGCATCTCCTGATCGAGCAACGGCGTGCCCTCGCTCGGCATGACGCGCACGGCCACGGTCAGTTCGCTCTTGGCGCGGCCGCGAAACATGCCGTGCGTCGGGGGTACGTCGGAGTAGTCGCGCCCGATCGCTGTTCGGATATGCCGCTCCCCGGCCACCAGCCAGTTCGTCGGATCGAACCCGACCCAGCCGAAGTGCGGCATCAGCACCTCAATCCATGCATGCGTCGCCGAGGCCGCCGAACGGTCCGTCTCCTCTCCGCGATGCGCCAGGTAGCCGCTAACGTACCGGCACGGCATGCGCAGCTTGGACCGGATGAGCGTAATCATGATGTGCGCAAAGTCCTGGCATACCCCCTGCCGCGACGTGAGCGCATCGTCAATCGGCGAGTCGACCTTGGTCGAGCGCGGAACGTAGTCGAAGTACTTGAACAACCGCCCATTCAGCTCGTGCAGCAGCATCAGCGGATCGTCGCGGCGTGTCACCTCGAGGTCAGCGGCGAGTGAGTCGAGCAGCGGTGTCGGCACGCAGAACTCGCTTGCGAAGAGGAACTCCCAGTAGTCGCCCTGCTCGACCATTGCGTCGAGATCGGTCCAGGCGTCCGGCGCCAGGAACGACGGAATCTCAAACGCCGGCTGCACCTCCACCAGCGACTCCGCCACGATGACCAGTTGACGGTGCTGGCCTGGAATATCAAAGTGATGGATGTTGTTGGCGAGGTGGTCGCGATAGCTGAAGACCCGGCAGCGCGGGCTTACGGAGAGATGAAACGTCAGGCAGCGCTGGTTCTGGTCGCTGCGCGGGTGCATGCGCGTCTCCATCATGCTCTCGCTGACGGCGTGGTCGTAGAGAAATTTGGTCAGGTGACGGATCGAGTAGAACATGGCACTCCTTCGCTCCCTGCTGCCTAACTGGCCAGCGCTGCCTGAATGGAATAATCGACGTACAGCTCGTAAATCGTGTTGTGGATCTCGCGGCACTGCACCTGGATGGTGCGCAGGTAGGCGACAATATCGCCGTCAAGGATCTCTTCGACTCCCGAGTAACTGAGGCTCCCCTGCAGGCGTCCGGCGAGGCGACGCAACTGGTCGGCACGAACTTTACCCGACTCATGCTGAATGTTATCGAGCGAGCATTGCAGCGAATCGATCGAGAAGCGCAGCGAGTGCGGAAAGTCCTCATCGAGCAGAAGGAACTCAAGGATGCGCTCCGGCGTGAGGTCGGCCGTGTACACCTTGCAGTAGGCCTCAAAGGCAGTCGCCGAGCGCAAGAGCCCCATCCAGTCCAGGTACTCGTTGCCTTCCGGGCGCTCGCTTGGTCCCTCGCCCCAAAGGTCGTTGTGGTAGGCCTCAAGCAGGGATGCGGTTGCGGAGGCGCGCTCGATGTAGCGGCCTACCTGGATGAACTGCCAGCCCTCGCCATGGCTCATGGTCGAGTCCGTAACGCCCTGAAACTGGTGCACAGCTTCCATGACCTGGGTGAGGAACTCGGTCGGCAGTTCCGGCTCGATCGACATCGTTCCCGGCTCGGAGGTTTTATAAAGCCCTGGCAAAGTGACGGCCAGGTAGAGGCTGTTCAAGCGATGCCACTGCTCGGTCGAGATCTGCTCGCGCACGTGGCGGGAGTTCTCGCGCGCCATGATGATGAGCGAGAGGATGGACGAGCGCGAGTTTGTATCGAAGCTCAGCTGACGGACGAGCTCGTACGGGTCGCCCTTCCATTCGATATCTTTTGGATTGCCGAGCGCCTGAAGCACACGCTGCCAGCGACGCTCCGCGCTGGCAGGAGACTCGTCAAGCATCAGATTCAGGTTGACGTCGAGCAGGCGCGTGGTGTGTTCGGCGCGCTCGAGATAACGGCTCATCCAGTACAGGCTGTCTGCGACACGTGAGAGCAAAAGCGTTCTCCGAATCTCTAGCTTGCTTTTCCAAGCGTCGTCATAACGACGGGCTTTGACCTTCGAGGTCTTGCATTTCGGAGCTGCTCTTCTGTTGATTCCGGAATGTCGGAGCAGTCGATCTCAGAATCAGGCAACTCTGCAAGCCTACGGAGTTGCTCACGTTCTTCGTCACTCAACGGGATACCAGCCGCTCGCTGTACGTAATTCGTCATACCTTCTCCTTTCAATCCGTGTCGCCCTTCTTGCAGAAATAATACGCGTGATCTCGTCTTCGCTCTGATCTCCATAACGATTGGTATGAGAAACCATGATGACGATGAGACCTTCCGAAATGCCGGTCGTGCGAAGCCGTTCTTCTCCCTCAACAATTTGATCAGGTTCCTCGATAGCGAATGGATCTTCGAACACGGAGGCTGCCGCGTCGAAACTGATGCCATGCTTTTCGAGGTTTTCACGTGCTTTCGTGTTATCCCATTCAAAGTAAAGCAATTGCCTCTCCGTTCACTGGCTCAGCACCCAGGTATCTTTGCTCCCTCCGCCCTGGCTTGAGTTCACGACCAGCGAGCCCTGCTTCAGCGCCACGCGCGTCAGCCCTCCCGGCACCACCGAAACCTTGTCGCCGTAAAGGACATACGGCCGGAGATCGACGTGGCGCGGCTCGAGCCCATCGCCGATCAGGCAGGGTGCGCGCGAGAACGAGATCGTCGGCTGTGCAATGTAGTTGCGCGGGTCGGCCTGGATCTTCTCCGCGAACTGTGCCTGCTCGGCCCTGGTCGACTGCGGCCCGATGAGCATGCCATATCCGCCCGACTCGCCAACTGCCTTGACCACGAGTTTGTCCAGATTTTGCAACACATGCTGGCGAGACTTCGGGTCGGTCAGCAGGAACGTCTTCACGTTCTGCAGAACCGGCTCCTCCGACAGGTAGTACTTGATGATGTCCGGCACGTACGCGTACAGCGCTTTGTCGTCGGCGACGCCGGTGCCGAACGCGTTGGCCAGTGTGACGTTGCCGGCGCGATACGCATTGAACAGCCCGCTGACACCCAGGATGGAATCGCCCCGAAAGGAGAGCGGGTCGATGAAGTCGTCGTCCACGCGCCGATAGATTACGTCGACGCGACGGAGGCCGGAGGTGGTTCGCATGTAGATCACGTTGTCATGCGTGACGAGGTCGCGCCCTTCCACCAGCTCGATGCCCATCTGCCGGGCGAGATACGCGTGCTCAAAGTAGGCCGAGTTGAAGACTCCCGGAGAAAGCAGGACGATGTTCGGCTCCGGCCTGCCCTCGGGTGCAAGCGAGCGCAGCGTCCCCAGCAGCAGCTGCGTGTACTGCTCGATGGGCTTGACGTTGTAGCTGCGAAAGAGCTGCGGGAAGATGCGCTTCATGACGCGCCGATTGGTCAGCATATAGCTGACCCCCGAGGGCACGCGCAGGTTGTCTTCCAGCACGACGAACTCGCCGTCCTGCATGCGGATGAGGTCCGTGCCGCAGATCGCCACGTACACGTTGCGCGGCACCTGTAGTCCGACCATCTGGCGCCGGAAGTGCCTGCAGCTGTACACCACCTCGCGGGGAACGACGCCATCGGCGAGGATGCGTCCCTCGTTGTAGATGTCGCGCAGGAACATGTTGAGGGCCATGATCCGCTGCGTCAGCCCGCGCTCCACCTTGTCCCACTCGGCCTGCGTGATGATGCGCGGCAGCAGGTCGTAGGGGAAGATCTGCTCCTTGCCTTCCTCCCGGCCGTAGACGGTGAAGGTGATGCCCTGGTTGAGGAAGCTGAGGTCGGCGGCGGCCTTGCGGCGTTGCAATTCACCCTCTGGCAACGAGGCGAAGTGGTTCAGCAGAGGCTCATAGTGGCCGTGCAACTGTTCCGGGCCTTCGAACATTTCGTCGTAGGCGTGGTCCAGCAGATAGTTCTTCAACGTGTTTCGCTCGAAGGTCTGTGCCTGGTTGGAGAGCATCGGAACTTTGAGTATAGAGCGAGCGGCGGCGGAGTCTACCCGTCCTCTCCTTAGAAGTGGAACACCAGATCGCTCGCCGCGGTGAACTGGTTTTGCCTGGTCCCGTTGTCATAGGCCTTGCGGTCCCAGGCGTGGTCGAAGCGTATTTCGGGGCGAATCTGCACCGTGGTGCCGATCCAGTGACTCCACATGAAGGTGTTCTCCGTGTACTTCGTGTTATAGCCCGTGCGCTGGCCTTTTTTGTCGTTGAGGTAATCGCTGCGGAAGGAGACGAAGTCGTGCGGCCCGAGTTCGCGGTTGATGTAGTTGTCGACCGCCCACTCCGGTGCCAGGCACTTCTGTTCGCCGGCAATGCAGGTCGCGCCATTGGTTCCGGGCTGCGGAAGCAGGGTGCCGTGGCTGCTCGGCACGTCGCGCTGGTACATCAGGTACGCTTCGCTCGCGATGTGCCATTTCTTGCCGATCTTGTGATACCAGGTGCCGTCATACTGCTGCAGATTGTTGTAGGCATATTCGCCGTCGTTGATGCCGTTGGCGCAGAGATAAAGGTTGTCGTTTACGGATTGAGTCGTGTAGCTGACGCATGCGGTCGCGGAAGGCTGCGCGTCCCTGGTCCAGAGCGCCACGTCGTGGCCTCCGGTGATGCCCGCCTGGACTGTCCACCGATCGTTGAGCTGGATGGTGGCAAGCACGCCGGTGTCGGTGAAGGGATCGATGGCGTAGAGCAGCGAGTGCGAAAAGATGTAGTTGTTAGGGCTCAGCTGCGCTTCGATGCCAGGGATCGAGATGAAGCGGCCCATGCGGATGTTCATGCCGTGCGCCACCTGGGGCACGTAGATGTCGACGTATTCGAGCACCGGGTCGAAGCCGTACTGGTGATGGTCGCGGATCAACTGGTAGCTGATATATCCCTTGTCGGTCGTGTAGCGGTAGTCGGTCCCGTAAAAGGCAGTCAGGTGAAAGCCCACATCGATGTGGTCGCGCTGCACGGAGTCGGGAAGGCGCTCGACGTAGATCACGGCCTGGTTGAGTTCGACCCGGTTCGGGTAGGCGTCGTTGGCTTCCGGTGAGTTGCTGTGGGCGGAGGTGCTGCCGTTGACCGAAGGCTCGACCCAGCCGTAGATCTTGGTACGACTTTTGGCTCCGTTGAGGGCCGTCATCAGCGGGTAGGAGTTGGTGTCGGCCTCGCCGATGACGGGTGACCCGCCGTAGGACCAGTCCGCGCTTGGAAACGGAGGCGAATCGAGCGGCGATGGAGGTCCTCGGCGTGCCGGCGCGGGGCTGGGTGGCGCGGTCGGGTGCCAGTCCTCGCGATAGAACGCTGCCAGTTTGCCGAAGAACCCGCCGGCGGCAACCGTCTGCGCGGCCGGGGGTGCGTCCGATCTTGCCGGAGTTTGCTGGGCGGCTGCATCCTCCGGGAGCGCGTCTAGTGGAAGCGCGTCTCTCGACTGGCCAAAGGCGAGAAAGGGGGTGCCGAGGAGCCCACAAAGAACGATTCCCGACAGCGCAAAAAGATTCCCAGCTGCCGGGCGTTTCCAGGCGTAGGCGAACATGGACCCTCGGATGCACCTCAGGTTGGAGGTGACGAGTCATGTTAGCGCGTATTTGCCTCGGATACGGACGCCAGCTCTCTGCCGACAGCCTTACTTGCCGGTGTAGTAGCCGTCGCGGGTCTGCACCGAAAGCTTATTTTGCTTTGGAATCGTCAGGTCGACCTGGTGGTAGCCGTCGGCGGCTGCGGCTTCGGCAGGGGTGTAGCCGAGCCGATACTGGGAGCGGAGCTCCTCGCTGATCTGGGTATAGATCGAGGGCAGATCCTGCTTCTTCGAGACTTCAAACATGCGTCCTCCGGTCTCGCTCGAGATGCGCTCAAGGATTTTTTTGCCATCGACGCGGTTCTCGTTTCCCCCTCCGCCTCCGCCACGAGAGCCGCCGCCACCGCCGCCGCCCGGGTAGCCGCCGCCTCCTCCCGGATATCCACCTCCGTGCCGGCCTCCGCCGGGAAATCCTCCGCGATTCTGGTTGTCCTGGTGAGGCTCTTCTCCTTTGAAGTAGATGGAGTAAACGATCTCATTGGCGCGCTGGGCGGCTTCAATCGACCCGGCCAGCGACTTGCGGCTGCCGTTGTCCACGCCATCTGAGAGGATGACGACCGCCTTGCGCCCGGTCTGCTTGGACATCAGCTCAGTGCCGCTGAGATACAAGGCATCGTAGAGCTCCGTGCCTCCGTGCCGGCGCACGCTTCCGCCCTGGCTGTCCCCTGAGTCGCCGGAGTCGGAGCCGCTGGAACTGTTGCTATTGGAGCTGGGAGTGTCGAGTTCCTTGAGGGCGGCCTGCAGCTTCGGGGTGGAGCCGGTCAGGTCTTGTAGCAGCTCGGTTTCGCGCGCGAATTGGATGACAAAGGCGCGATCGGGCGCCTGGCCGGACGGCACCTTCAGCATGGTATCCAGGAAGGCGCTGCTGGCGGTCCGCTCCTGGTCGAGAACGCTGCGCTGTGACTGGCTCACATCGACGAGCAGGCCGAGGGTCAGCGGAAGGTTGGAGTCCTTGTCGAAGTAGCGGATTACCTGCGGCTTGCCGTCCACCGAGAGAGTGAAATCGTCCTTGGTCAGGTTCGGGACCAGCGCGCCCTTCTTATCGCGAACGACGACGGGCAGGTTGACCAGTTTGGCTGCGAGCGAGAGGGTCTGGGTCTTGTCCTCGGCGCTGGTGTCGGGCTTGGGTGGCGGCAGCTTGAGGGTCTGGGCGCCGGCGAGCGAGAGCGGTCCAGCGAGCGAGCCGCAGACGGCCATCCTTAGAAGAAAGGGGGAGCGGTGCATGCTCTTTAGACGGGCGATTTTGGACCATGTTTCAGGAGGCTGTGTTCGCCAGGGGCCGCCCTGCTAGACTAGAGGTACTGCGCATTTTCCGGCCTTCCCTCATATTAAGCGCAAACAGAATAGGACATCGAGCCACCGTGAGTTCCGCAACCGCAGAAGCCATCCGCAATATCGCCATCATCGCCCACGTCGACCACGGCAAGACCACGCTGGTCGACGCGATGCTCCGTCAATCCGGAACCTTTCGCTCGAACGAAGCCGTGGCCGAGCGCGTAATGGACTCGAACGACCTTGAAAAAGAGCGTGGCATTACGATTCTGGCCAAGAACACGGCCATTCATTACAAAGAGTCGAAGATCAACATCGTCGACACCCCGGGCCACGCCGATTTCGGCGGCGAGGTGGAGCGCGCGCTGAAGATGGTCGACGGCGTGGTGCTGCTGGTCGATGCGTCCGAAGGTCCGCTGCCGCAGACACGCTACGTGCTCTCAAAGGCACTTGAGGCCAAGCTGACGCCGATTGTGGTGGTCAACAAGATCGACCGCCCGGACGCGCGGCCGCAGGAGGTCCTGAACGAGGTGTATGACCTGTTCATCGACCTCGACGCGGATGAGAGCGTGCTTGAGTTTCCGGTGATTTATACCAACGGCAAGGCGGGCACGGCGACGCTCGACCTGGCGGTTCCGGGAACCGATCTGCAGCCGTTGTTTGAGCTGATCTTCAAGACGATTCCGGCCGCACCGGGTACCGCGGACGGAGATCTGCAGGTGCTGGTTACGAACCTCGATTACTCCGACTATTTGGGCCGGCTGGCAATTGCGCGGGTCTTCAACGGTACCTTGAAGACCGGCCAGGAGGTAAACGTTTCGAAGATCGATGGCTCTCTGATGCCGGTCAAGGTCACGAAGCTGTTCACCTTCAACGGGTTGAAGCGCGAGGACATCACCGAGACGACGGTCGGGGACATCGTGGCAATCGCCGGTATTCCCGGAATTACGATTGGCGAGAGCTTCTGCGCGCTCGAAAATCCGAAGCCGCTGCCGGTGATTACGATCGACGAGCCGACGATTGCGATCAACTTCTCGGTCAACAACTCGCCGTTTGCGGGGCGTGAGGGCAAGTTCGTCACGTCGCGCAACATCAAGGATCGGCTGGATCGTGAGCTGCTCACCAATGTTTCGATCCGCATGGAGCCGACCGACGCAGCCGACACGTTCAAGGTACTGGGCCGTGGAGAACTCCAGCTTTCGGTGCTGATCGAGATGATGCGGCGCGAGGGCTTCGAGCTGCTGGTTTCGCGTCCGACGATTGTGACGAAGCGTGTCGAGGGCGCCCTGATGGAGCCGTCCGAGGTGCTCACCATCGACATTCCTGAGAGCTTCGTCGGCACCGTGATTGAGCGGCTTGGACCGAGAAAAGGCGAGATGGTGAAGATGGCCAATCATGGCTCGGGCCGTGTGCGGATGGAGTTCAAGGTGCCGTCGCGTGGGCTGATCGGGCTGCGCAACGAGATGCTGACTGAGACCCGGGGCACGATCGTGATGAACTCAATCGCTGGCGAGTACATTCCCTACCAGGGCGAAATTCCGCAGCGGCCTTCTGGAGCGCTGATCTCCGACCGCCAGGGTGTGACGACGACCTATGCGCTTGATGGCGTACAGGAGCGCGGCGCGCTGTTTATCGGAGACGGAGTTGAGGTATACGAAGGCATGCTGGTCGGCGAGCACTCTCGGGACAACGACCTGGACGTCAACGCTGTGCGCGAGAAGAAGCTGACGAACATGCGCGCTTCGGGTTCTGACGATGCGCTGCGACTAGTGCCGTTCAAGGTGCTGACGCTTGAGCAGTCGATCGAGTTTATCGCCGACGACGAACTGGTTGAGGTGACGCCGAAGAGCCTGCGCATGCGGAAGAAGGTACTGGCTTCGAACCGGCGGCCGAAGGGCAACCGCGGCGGCAGCGTGCTCGAGTAGAAGCGTTCGCATCCGACTAAGACCTCCGCAAAACCTTCCCCGTCGACGGGTTAGTTTTCGGGGGTCTTTCTGTTTTCGTCCGGGAGTACAACCAAACTCCAAGGGGTCTTCGCAAGCCGAAGAGGGCACCAAGACCGGAGGATTCCCTCATCCTTGCTCCACAAAAACGCTCGTATCTGTTTGATACAAGGGCCTTAGAAGCGTCAGGCAAAGTTCTCGGATGCGCCTTCACCAAGAGGATTGCGACAGTCCTGAGCTTCGGGCGGGTCAGGAAAGACTTGTCCTGAAACGGCGTCAGGCGTGTACCACGAAAGAGATAGCGTCTGACCCTTGCCAGTCGGCTTCGCGCGGTTCATGCTGGTTGGCGAGGTAATGATCATGTATCACACATTGGAAAACACGCACTCGGCTGTCACGTCTTCACGGAGAACTATTCCCACGCCGCTCTTGAATACGCCGTCCGCCGATTTACGGGCGAGTTCGACCGGTTTCCATCCAGGCCTTAACCTCCGGCGCAAGTTGAACACCGCTCGCTACGTGCTGTTCGGGACGGGAAAGTACGCGCCTCCGGTCGGCAAGTTCAATGTGTAACGTCCAATCAACCTCGGCGGCCGGCAACGCTAGTGATGTGATGTGACGACTGGTCCGCGATTCGGAGCAGCCGACCTCTACATAGGATCGGCTGCAAAGAAAGCGGCCCGTGCTTGTTCGGCACGCCTGCCACAATTTGCCGGTCAAGGCTCGCCGGCCGAGGTAAGAAACACCGCAAACCGCGTGCTCGCATCTCGGAGGCTGCAGATTGTCCAGGAGTGCGGGGGTGCCTTAGGCAGCGTTTGCCGACAAGACCGAACGCTCAAACAGCGGCTGAACCGCTCTGCCCCACGCATCCCAGTTCAGGCGCTCTTCATAGGCCTGGCGGGAACCACGAACGAGCCTCGAGTAGCGATCGCCATCGTTGAGAATTTCGAAGATCTTCTCAGCAAACTCCTGTCCCATGGCCGTTTCGGGCAGCAGATATCCGTTTACCCCATCCGTGACGACACTGGCGAGACCTCCTGTATTTCGAACAATGCTCGGCAAACCGTGTGCGCTCGCCTCGCAAAGCACGATGGCCGCAGCCTCTCCAAAGGTTGGGAACAGGAAAAAGTTTGCGTTTAGGTAAAGCTGCGACAGTGCATGGAGCTCTTCCAGTTTGTGCTTATTCAGAAATGGAACCACGGAGATTCGCTCACTGTTGTAGGCCGTCGGAGGCGTGCAGCCGCAAATGGTAAGCCGGGCATCCACGCCCTTTGCCACGAGTGCGTCCAGGCAATCGCATGCCGCTTGCCCTCCTTTGCGTTCCCAATCCACGCCAATCCACAGCAGGTTGACCCCTCGGCTCAGGTTATGACTGAGCGCCTCTGCGGCGGACGGAAGTTCTTCGAAGCTGAAGTTTGCACCATAAGGAACCACGCTGACCTTCTTCGGATCGATGCCATAGTGTTCGGTGGCACTTCTTGCAGCCCATTGCGAAGGGAAGATCGTAACCGCCGCTTTCTCGAGGGCTGATCGTTGAATGGCTTCTCCCTGTTCTCGCGCAAAGTCAAAGAGCCCGGAGTAGATGGGGTAGTAGTCCACTCCTTGGTCCCACGTCATGTCGGTGTGGTAGAGAATCGGCAGCGGGGTGTCGAGGGCCGCGATCTCTACCGAGGCAAACGGCGCGTAGAGCACATCGCACCCTGAGCGCTGGATACGCTTTGAAAAGATTTCCGCCGCATGCGTGGCCAGCGTGCGCTGATGGATGGGAGAGAGGCGCCGCTTGAGCAGCGGTTCACTCAGCTTGTTCACGACCTGGCCCGCCTTGATCAAAACCTTGCTTCTCAGCGTAGCGCTGGGGCCAAGGTGAACCACCTCACCCACGTGCCGCTCCAGAGCTTTCCCCATGGAGTAGATCGTTCCCGAGGAGGAGAGGATGCTTCGCGTGTCGTCCCTTTGCACAATTCCGATCTTCATTGTTCCTCACTTTGCTACGCTGCTGACGGTTGAGCCTAGGCGATTTGCCTTCGTCCGAAGCGCTGCCACTGCGTTCGCACAAGGGTTTGCAGGATCGGGCTGATGTTCCAGGACCAGATCACGCTGATCGACAGCAGAACGGCTTCAGCCAGTGCCGCTTTCGAAGCGAGCTTCTCGGGCCGCAGGCAGCTTGCAAGCACGACGAGACAGGCGCCGGGAACGATCCGCGACGGCTTCGCAGTCTGGCCTGCGACGACGAACAACAGCACAGCGTCGACCGCCACGCGAAGCGTCCAGGCCCAGGCCGCACCGACGAGACCATAGAAGTGCAAGCCAAACCACAGGATGCCGATGAACGGCAGGATCTCGTAAGCATGAAACTTGGCAGGAAGGTCGGGCCGGTTGATTGCACCAAGATGGGCCGCCGGAATAAAAGCCAGGCTGTTGATCCACACACCGACCATGAGCGCAACGCCGATGGGCACCGCATGGTCGGCGAAGCGTTGGCCCACCCAAACCCTCATAAAGATCGGCAGGGCAGCGATGGTGAGGACAGTCAGAGGAGTCATCAACGCACACAGGGTGGTGACTGAGTCCGCAGCGAGCCGCGAACGTTCCGCGAGTTCTCCGCGAGAGAGCTTGGGAAAGAGGCTTGTCACCAGGGAGCCTGGAAGAATGGAGAAACGGCTGACAAGATTGAACGGCACGGTATAAAACGCCACGGCTTCCGCGTTGACCATGCTTCCAATCAGCATGCGATCCAACGATCCCAGCAGAGGATTGATCAAGTTAGAGATGGTGACCCAGCCGCCATAGGCAAACAGGGGACGCAACAGGGTCCGACTGAATCCGCCACCGACTCCCAGAGGCAAGGCTCGGAAGAGAATGAGAATGGAAGGCAGCATACCCAGGGCGCGTGCCAGCAGGACGGTTGGAATGAGCCAGGTGAGGTCGGGCCCATGAAAATAAGCTACGGCTAAAGGTGCTACCTGCGCGAAAAATGCATTGACGGCATACAGGACGTTATAGGAGGCGAAGTGTTCCCGGGCCTGCAGCGCTCCTCCGAGATTTGCTGTCACGATCGAGACGGGGATGGAAGCCGCCATCCAGGGCAGGCTTCGCATGACCTCATCCCGCATGGAGAGCGGCATTTTAAATGTCGACATAAAGAGCGGCCTGGCTGCAAGGTACAGGATGACTCCGCCGACCAGGCCGAAAGCCAGGTTCACTACCAGGGCAGTCCAAAAGACGCTTTCGCGCTCTGTCGCGTCGCTGTCCTCGGCAAGCCGAGCGATGTGGTAGACGGCGGCACGGGTAATGCCTGGATCGAAGAGGCCGAAGTATCCCAGGAAGAGCCACACGATGGCTAAAACGCCATAGCGATCATTTCCGATCAGGCGTAGATAGTATGGGACCGTCACGACGCCGGCAATCATGGGAACGAGCGAGCCGAGCAGGTTGTAGACGGTGTAGCGTCTAACGCTCACGCGTGAACCCGCTTTCTCGCAGCCGGGCCGCCCCGGACCGCATGAAATTCGGGATCGTTACACCACCACGAGCAAATCCAAAATGTTTGCGGAAGGACGGCATTCTGTTTGTATACACGGAACTTCGGCAGTTCTGACGACTCTATTTTTGACGCCTGCGGAGCGAAAGAAATTACACCAGAGTCATGTTCCTAAAGTGGCATTTTGCATGCGTTCCGGGGTATGGTTTGCCCATCAGTTCTAAGTCATGCTGACTTAAAGCAGTGCTGCAGGCGCTGACTGGAAGGATAGATCTCATGTCGAACAGAGGACTTGTAAGAAAAAAGTTGAGAACTTTAGTGGTTCTTGGAGCTACAACCGTTATCTCCAGCGCCATCCATGCAGCACCTTCTGCTGTCAAGCGAGTTCCTCAGAATGAGTTGCCTTCAGACTCTAGTATACAGACGAGCAGTTCCGTTCCAGTGACGCCGGCCGCGGCCGCGAGACTGCTGGATCAGGCAGCTTTCGGCCCAACCGCCAATGACATTTATCACGTGCAGCAGGTCGGTCTGCAGGGGTATCTGAACGAGCAGTTCCACCTGGCTCCGACGGTTCTTCCCCAGTTTCCCGGCGATGTTGGTCCCCCGTGTGACAGCACGGAGACCTGCTGGGGAAGTGACTGGTGGATGGCAGCTGCCACAGCCCCCGATCAGCTGCGCCAAAGAGTAGCCTTTGCGCTCAGCCACATGTTTGTTGCGTCGACTAACACGGTTGGCGGTTACGCCATGGTGTCTTATTACAATCTGCTGCTCGGCGATGCCTTCTCGAACTGGCGCACCGTGATGCAGGACGTTACGCTCTCGCCGGTAATGGGGAATTTCCTGAACATGGTGAACAGCGCAAAGGCTCCGAATGGCCAGATCGCGAATGAGAACTTTGCTCGGGAAAATCTGCAACTCTTTAATATTGGAGATGTTCTTCTCAACAACGACGGCTCCGTGCAGACCGATTCTCTGGGTCACCCCGTGCCTACCTACACCGAGAACCAGGTTCAGGCGTTTGCTCGCGCCTTCACCGGCTGGACGTACTGGCCGCGCTGGGGTCAGGTTCTGACGGATTTCCAAACCGACCCACAGGATGTCAGCACGTACTCCAAGCCCATGGTTCCGATTGAAGGTGAGCATGACACCAACTCGAAAACATTGTTGAGCGGTACGGTACTGCCTAGTGGTCAATCGGCCGAGCAGGATCTGAGCGGGGCTCTGGATGATATTTTTCAGCATCCCAACCTACCTCCGTTTGTCTGTCGTCAACTTATTCAGCAGCTGGTGACAAGCAATCCAAGCCCCGCCTACGTGAGCCGTGTCGTCCAGGTTTTTATCAACAACGGCTCCGGGGTTCGCGGCGATCTGACCGCAGTGGTATCCGCCATTCTGCTGGATCAAGAGGCCCGTATCGGCGACACCGTTCCGACGTTTGACGGCGGGCATCTCCGGGAGCCGCTGCTTTACCTAGCCAACGTTCTCCGTGCGCTGCACTACACTCCGTGGGACACCGCGGATCCCTGGGGATACTGGGCAGTGTCCTGGTCCAGCGCGAGTGTGGGCCAGGCTCCGATGCAGGCTCCCAGCGTTTTTTACTACTACTCCCCGAGCTACGTCCTGCCAGGCACAACCATCACGGCTCCTGAGTTCGGGATAGAAAACGTTGCCAGTGTGAGCTCCCGCAAGGTGCTGGCCGACTATCTCATCTACGGCAACATCGGGAACATGGGCTTCAGTCTGGCTGGAGATACAGAGCTGATGAGCTGTGCCTCTAACCCCGGCGCTTTAACCGATGAACTCAGCTTTCTTTTTCTGCACAGCCAAATGCCGGATCAGATGAAGCAGATCATCGTGAACACGATCACCCCTCTTACGGATCTTCAACAGCGGGTCCGAGTCGCACTCAATCTGGTTCTGACTTCTCCCCAATACAAGATCATTCACTGAGGTTCTCTATGCCTGTCGCACGCCGTACCTTCCTCCGCACCGCCGCGTTAGCTGCTCTGGGTAATGCCGCTGGTCTAAAACAATTTGGCACCTGGAATGCCCTTGCACAAAGTTCGACCTCGAACTATAAAGCGATGGTTTGCATTTTCCTGCTCGGGGGCAACGATGCCAACAACATGATCGTGCCCTTTGATACCCAGGGATACGCCAACTACGCTGCGCTCCGTGGTCCCCTGGCATTGCGGCAAAATCAATTGCTGCAGCTGGCGACGATGCCAAATTACGCACTGCATCCCAACCTTTCAAGCCTCCGTCCGCTGTTCAACCAGGGCTCCGCGGCCGTACTCGCCAATGTTGGAACACTGGTCCAGCCGGTGACACGCGCTCAATACCTGGCTGGTACAGCGACACCAGACCTGCTGTTTTCTCACGCGGACCAGCAGCAGGAATGGCAGGATGCGGCTGGATCGGCGGCGGTTACCAGCGGCTGGGCGGGACGAATTGCTGACCAGCTCGGTCCCACTGCCAACCCGGGCGCTCCCGTACCCATGATTGCTTCGCTAAGCGGCGGCAGCACCTTTTGCGACGGCACCACGACCATGCCGCTTACGCTGGGCGCCGCAAATGCGGCAGTCATGGACCAGTTCTGCTGGGAAGGAGCTTCGGTATGCGCGAGTCGCCGCGCCGCCGCACAGCAATTGCTCACGTTCGATAACGGCCTTTCGCTGGTTCAAGCAGACAATGGTATTACCTCCAAAGCCTACAGCTATTACGATGTTCTCGAAGGTGCTCTCCAATCTGCACAGGCGATCACAACCTCCTTTCCCACCGGCAACACGCTTGCCGCACAACTCCGACAGGTTGCGCAACTGATGCAGATACGCCAGTCTCTGGGCGTTACCCGCCAGATCTTCTTCTGCACCCTGGGCAGCTTCGACACCCATAACGACCAGACCGACGGTCAGGCGCTTCTTCTGCAGCAGCTGGGAGATGCCATGGCTTCCTTCTATAACGCGACAGGCGAACTCGGTCTGACGAACAACGTAACCACGTTCACGATGAGCGAGTTTAGCCGTGCGCTGCAGCCCAACTCGACGAACGGGAGTGATCACGCTTGGGGATCGCACCACATTGTGCTCGGAGGCGCTGTGAAGGGAGGCAAAATGTACGGAACTTTCCCGACGCTCGCCCTGGGTGGCCCGGATGACTCCGGCGTCAATGGCCGCTGGATTCCTTCCACCTCGAGCACACAATATGCGGCAACTCTCGCTAAATGGTTCGGGGTCAGCGCCTCCCAGATGTCGTCCATCTTCCCGTCGATCGGAAGCTTTCCCACCTCGGACCTGGGGATCTTCGGGTAAACGCTTGTTCCCCTGCTGAGCGCTTCCGCGCGCCCAGCAGGGGACACGCTACTTTCTTACGTTTGGCCCCGGGTTGAACCATTGTTGATTTCTTTGCGGCGCACGATTTCTCTGGACAACAACCGATTGTTTGCATGAACGCTGCTGTCGCATCCTGCGATGCGAACGAGATGATCCCGCAGCTTCGAACAGTTCTGCTGTTAGTTGGCAGGCGGCGTGCAGGCGTCAGATCGTCTTCGTGCGCATGGGAGCAGCGGGCGAAGTGGGGTCCCAAGCTCCTGCCCCACGGCGAGGCTTAAGAACTCCGCGAAGCCGCAGGTCGTAGATCCTCCCTTTGCACGCACGCTAAATATCCGACAAGCCAGACCGGAGTTACGGTGCTACGGTCAATGCGTAGGTCCCGGATCCTATTCGATAGACGAGTCTGCCATGGTCTTGGCGGAGGAGTCTGACGCCCTGCGATCCCGTAAGAGTTCGTCCACCCTCCTTCAGCTGATCCTCCGGTCCCATGGGCAACCAGAGCTCGGCGGCGGCATTGACTGGAATCGTTACGCGGAAATTCAAGACACCAGTTTGCCGTTTCCAAGAGACGCTCAACATTCCGTAGGGTGTGTTGCGCGTGGCATCGACAGCATCCAGGCCCGGGGAGAGGTCCGGGTCTATGGCGAAGGACGCGAAACCCGGTTCGAGCGGGCGAATGCCAGCTAAATCCTTGTAAAACCAGTCCCCGATGGTTCCCAGCATCATGTGATCGAGGGATCGAACACCCTGAAGACCCCATCCCTCCCAAAGTCCTGTGCGACCTTGAGTCTTCTGAAGCATATAGCCCCAGCTCGGAGGCGTCGTCTGCCTGGCAAGAGCGAGCGCAAGATCGGCGTGGCCGGTGGACGAAAGCACGGGCAAGAGCTCTTTGGTCCCGACGATCCCAGTGTCCAGATGAGTTCCTTTTGCGAGTACATCGGCCGCAAGTTGGTCTGCAACCCGCTGCCGAAGCTCAGGCGGGACAAGACCAAAAGCCAGGGGGAGAGCGTTTGCGGTCTGGTGATATGGCTGCATACCGAGCAAACCAAGCAAGAAGGAAGTTGCGCCCGCGCGGGTTAGGCTGTCACGGTTGAAGTACATTGCGCTATTGCGTTTCAGGAAGGCGTTGTTGAAGCTTTCAAACGTTTTTACCGCGAGATTGTTCCAATGAGCGACATCTTCCGGATGACCGGCCACGCGAGCGATCTCAGCCAGACGCTTCTCGTCGTGGTAAAGATAGGCGGTTTCGACCAATTTGATGTCGGCTCCCAGCGGTCCGGCTGGAGGAAGCCAGTCGCCAAACTCACCATTCAGTACGCCATCCACCGTGAGCCCACTGATGTAGTTGACGTACTTTGCCATAGCGGGATAGTAGTCGGCCAGGATCTGGGTGTCGCCGTCGTTCTCGTAAACCTGAAAGGCGATGACGATCAAGGCACTGGACCAGCCGTTATCGTGATAAGCCCCGGGGAAGCCGTTCATGGCAGGAGAGTAAAGGGCCACGCTGCCGTTGGCGAGCTGATCGTCGACAATGCCCTGCAGGCGAGAGCGGTAAAAGCGATCCAATTCAAAGTTCTGGAGCGCGGTGGCAGCCATTAGCTGTGCGTCGCCCAGCCAGCCTCGCTTTTCGTACATGGGGGTGTCCGTTGGAATGGACTGGAAGTTTGAGAGCGTGCTGCGCAAGATCATCGCCTGAATCTTGTTGAGCAGCGGATCGGAGCAGTGGAAGGAGCCAGCGCTCTTCAGATCGGTGTGAACCACCTCCATCTCTACGCTGGACAGCGAGGGTTTCTCCGGATACCCATCGACTTGCACGTAAGCAAAGCTCTTCAGGCTGAACTGCGGGTGCCAGGTTTCCCCCGAGGGACCTCCCTTGAGGATGTACGTGTCGGTCTGAACATCGCCGGGTGCAATGTTAGGGTCGCCGCTGTTATCCACCGTTCCATCGGCTCTAATTCGCTCGGCATAGCGAAGGACGACCTTGGTACCGGCGGTTCCACGAAGATGAAGCAGCGCCCAACCGGCTCTGACGTTTGGGAAGTCGAAGCGCCATACTCCCGGTTTGATTTCAACGAGACCAGTGGCGTGTATAGTTTCGACGGCGCGGATAGGATCAAGAATTTCGGCCGCTAGCCGTCCGTGCGGTGGATCCACGATCTCTGCGGGCGCCCAGCCGAGATCATGAAAGTGAGGCGAAGACCACCCTGTCGTCTCAAGCCGTGCGTCGTACGTCTCGCCCTGGTACACGTAATTTGCGACGGTCGGGCCATCATGAGTAAGCCAAGAACCGTCGCTGACGATACTTTCATGGGATCCATCGGTATAGGTGAGGCGTAGGCGCAGGAGAAGTTTGGGATTACGTACCGAGTTGTCCGCCGACACAAGAAACCATACGTTAGGGTAGGCATTGGCGTAAAAGCCCCTGCCAAGGACGACGCCCAACGCATGATGGCCCGCAGAGAGCCTGTCTGTTACGTCGTAGGAGTCGTAGAGAACCCGCTTGTTGTAGGAGGTCCAGCCGGGTGCCAGCACGCGGTCGTCCAGCGGCTTTCCATCCAGGCGCAGAACGTAGTAGCCAAGTCCGGTGACGTCCAGGCGGGCATTTGCGATGCGCTTGGCAAGAGTGAACGCCCGCCGAAGTTCAGGCGCGGGAGGAGCCGGAGTATTAGGCGTTGTTGCCCAGGATCGGCCAGCAATCCACTGCGCGCCGTCCCAGTCCGCGCTTTGCCTTGGGCCCACGGTGAAGCTGGCTGGGGCACTCCACACAGACTCATGCCCTGTCTCATCCCAGACGCGGACCGACCAGAAGTAGGTGTGCAGATCCTGGAGCAAGGGCCCCTTGTATTGCGCACGAATGGCTGAGGAGGAGATCTTTCCTGAGTTCCAGATGCCGTGGACGTGGTGAGTCATTGCTTGCGCTTCCGTCGCCACAAAGATCTGGTACGCCAACTGCCTTTTATCCCGCTGCCCGGGAGCAGCCACGAGTTGCCAGCTCAGTTCCGGGGTGTCTGTTTCTACAGCCAGAGGCCGTGCCGCATGTTGGGTCAGCAGTTCCACCGGACGTATGCCTTGCGAGCTGTTGGCGTGCAGCAGAGCAGGCACAAGCCAAAAGGCACAGGTGGCAAGCAGAAGACGTAGAAAGCGGTGCGGCATCATGCAGGTTCCGTATTCAGCGGACATACTCCAGTCGAGAGAACCACCCTTGCTGCGGGCGCTTCTGTATCAAATGGTAGTACGAGCTCGGTCTAACGAACAACGTGACTAGATTCACGAGGAGCGAGTTTCATTGAGCCCTGCAGCCTGATCTCGGCCAATGGGAGCGATTACTCCGGGGGATCGCACCGACGCTCGCCTTATAGCGCGGACCCTAGCACCAGCGGTCGCTGGATTCCACACACCTCCAGCAAGCAATATGCGATTCTGGCTCAAGGGATTCGGCGTCAGTGCCTCTAAGATGTCGGTGATCTTTTCGTCCATTGAAAGCTTTCCCACCTTGGATCCGATTCCCCTGCCGTCCTGTTGACGAAAAATTTCAGAGCTGCACGCAACGATTTCGTGTTGCTTGCAGCTCTTCCACTCGCACCTTAGACACGGCTCATGGTAGGTTCGAAGAATGACCTACAATTCAGCGGGGTTTGTATTCGTTTGTATGGCCATCCTGTTTGGTTTGGCATCGACTCCGCTTTTTCGCGCAGCAGATAAGCCACCAAGTCCGCAACCTAATCGCCTGACGACCCTAGACGGTCTAAGAGGTTTCCTGGCGCTTGCAGTATGCTTTCACCATGAAAATGTCTACCACCTCTATCTTCTAACGGGTCATTGGGAAAAACCTTCGAGCCATTTGTATGCGCTATTAGGTTCTGTTGGCGTCCAGTTTTTTTTCATGATTACTGCCTATCTCTTTTGGTCCCGTATTCTACGTCGGGGAGGGCGTCTCGATTGGCCTAGTCTCTACATTGGACGCATTTTCCGCATTGGCCCTCTCTATGCGTTTTGTTTTGCCTGTGTTGCTCTTATTTCACTAGAACGCACTGGCTTTTCTCTTCACGTAGAACCTGTCGCCCTGTTCGGGCAACTGGCTATCGGGATGACACTGGGTGTCATGACGTTACACTCTATCAACACCTACAATTCATCTTTACTTCTTGACTTTGTCACGTGGTCTCTGCAAATGGAATGGCTCTTCTATCTATCGCTGCCGGTTCTTGCACTGGCTGCGCGGAAAAAGAAGATGGAGCCTTATTTAATTTTGACAGCCCTGGCCGGCTCCCTTGTGCTTGTTGGAGCTTTGGCACCTTGGGCTCGGCATCCGGACATTACCGTTTACCATATCGCGGGCATCGTGACGCTTTTTCTCGTGGGCATGCTTACTGCTTCGATCTCTGGGCGTGTCGGTCGGCTGAATCTACATGATCATCTGAAGTCCACTCTTGTGTGCATCATGATGGGTGTCGTATACCTTCTGAACAGTCCCTATAACGTTTTCGCTCTTATACTTATAGGAGCAACCTTCTTTCTCATTGTTTCTGGATGCAGTATCTTTGGAATTTTACTGAGTCGTCCGGCGCGTCGCTTAGGGGATATAAGCTATGGCATTTACCTGCTCCAGGGTCTTCCTCAAGCGTTTTTCTTTCGACCAGCAATCCTGAAGTCGATCGCGCTGTCTTCACCATTGGGTCATTGGACTTTGGCGCTACTTGCCAGTATTACGCTGATCTTCTTTGCTCTTTTCACTCACGTTGCAATTGAGATACCTGGAATTGAACTTGGCAAACGTGTCGTAAACGCTCTTGAGAGAACTCTAGCGCATCAGGTCGCCCAGACGAAAATGCCAAAGAGAACGTTTGACGCCTAACTGTCTCGTAAAGCTTCGGCACTGGGGATAGCGCCAGCCGGGGATAGGTAAACACAATCAGGCTCTTCATACGGTGAGCAGGATCATTGGGTGGATGGTTGGCCCCGAAGGAAACACAAATGACAGCAAGCCAAACTTAGAGACTGCCACTCCCTGGCGGTAACCGGCATATGAACGGGGTTGCGAGTAGAACTCGCAAAGTTTTGGTTCTGAAATGAGCCTCTTGCGAAGCTCCTACAAAATTTTTGTAGGCATAAGCGGTCTACGTGAGGGCGCGATCGAACAAAAGAGTATTGCTCCTAAAACTTGGTTGAGCGGAAAGGCTTTGATGGTCCCGGCCAAGTACCTCCAGAAGCACAAGGAAAAGGGTCGTTTGCTCAACGCTCACAATGAAGAAGCCCGTTGAGAGTGAAAAGACTGCGGTGAAAAGGAGGTAGCCCATGGCGGCATCCACTAAGCAGCTTTGCTTTGTAGATATGATTGCAAGGCGCAGGGCAAAAAGGTACTGTGT
This sequence comes from uncultured Acidobacteriaceae bacterium, assembly GCA_964246225.1. Lineage (GTDB taxonomy): Bacteria > Acidobacteriota > Terriglobia > Terriglobales > Acidobacteriaceae > Edaphobacter. The sequence continues at coordinate 25,375 of CAXTQE010000003.1, forward strand.
CGCGCACCAGATTACACCGACAGCTCCAAAGGTGAATAGCATGCCCAAGATGCCGATATCGCTATCGGAGAAATAGGTTCCCAAGACTACTTCTGGACCGCCATTCCATTGCCCACTGATTGCGCCCGCGCCAAAGAGTGGATGCGCCTTAACATACGGAATTGCTGTTTCCACCTGCTGAACACGGGCATCGGCAGAGGCATCGTTACCTTGTTTTTCGCCAGCCAGGGCCACCGAAAAGGCCGCCGTAAGATGATCTACCGCATCCCCAACGAGTCCAGGCTTTACCACGTTTAGCACTGCAACGAGCACCAAGGTAAAAACCGCGAAGCGAGACAAGCTGCCCAACGCCACCTGGAGGCTTCTCCAGCGGAACAGAAAGAAAATGATTGTGACGGAAACGCTTAGAAACAGAGCTCGCCAAGAGCTTCCCGCACCATCAACGAAGAGGACGGCCGCCAGCAGATAGGGGAAAAGCCTCCGTTCGCGTATGCCACGTAGCGCATAGTAAATCGTACCGAATGGAAACAAGTGTCCGGGTGCAGAGAATGCCATGTTTTCCGTGCCTAGTCCGAGAATAAAGCCGAGTGGAGCGTCCTGGTAAGTGTTTGGATTGATAAAAACACGCATGAACACGTAAAGAACGGCGACAAACCATGTAAGAAAAAGAAGAACTACTTCTATATCTTTTCCATTCACCCACTGATATTTCAAGCCTTGCCGTAATAGCAGCCAAGTCGCAACCAAGATGGATGATCTGCGTGCAAGCAAGCCATAGGTGAGAGGCTGTCCAAAGACGCTGTAGGAACTCAGCGCAGGGATGATGATGAGTACGATCATCATGCCAAGCAGTTGCAGCTCAAGCGGCGAAAAAACCCAGTCCGTCCTCGCCTTCAACAAGGGATAGAGAATTGCAAAAGCCAACAAGCAGAGCACAAACCAAGACTCCTCCAAAGGACGGAAGTAGGGGAAGAACTCGAAGATGCGCAGATTCATGGTCAGTATGACCAAAAGCACTGCGCGCTTCCAGGTGATCTCCCTGCGCAGTTTTGAAACGATCTCCTGCAGGCTGGGCGGTCTCTTCATCGCTGCCCACTATCTCGTGTCATGGCCAACGGTTCAGTGGCTCCGCTGTCATCTTGTTGCAACATAGCCATCCGGGGCAAGGCACGTCCACCTTTCAGGATTGCAGCCGAATCGACTCAGTTCTTCCTCAGTGCCTGGCAAGCAATATGTCGGTCCAAGCCTTCTGTGAACACGTAGCTCAACTATATTACGATTCTGGAGTGCAGACAGATACGTTTTTCAGGCAATCGGTCCTGGTTTATTCTGAGAGAAGCAGACGATAGCTAAAGGAGTGGGGTGGGGGCAGTCCGAGGCGTTCCGCAGCCCCTTTGTTGCACCCACTCCGAAGAGGAGGAAAGAAGGTCCGATGGTCGTCAACTCTCCTTCCGCACTGGATCCGGTACCGTGCCGGGCCATCATCATTAATATTTCTACGAAGGAAGTTTCCACGCTGGCGCTGTTGAGTGTGTTGCGCTACTCCGAACTTCCTGTGCTGCTTTTGGACCTTCAATCCACCGATGGCAGCCTGGACTATTTCAAGAAACTGATGGCCTCCGAACCTCGCCTTGACCTCTGCTCGGCTGCACCGCAGAAGCATGGATACATGCTGGATTGGCTCTTTCGTGAGTCGAAGGACGAAAGCCTGCTGCTGGTAGACTCCGATCTTGAGTTGATCGATGCCGACATCCTCAACCGTATGCGGGATGCTTTGCAGCAGCCGGAGGTGTTCGGGGCCGGTGCGATCCATGGACCGGAGTGGATGGGAGGCGCGCATGGCCTGCCGAGCGAGGTATGCCTGTTTCAGGAGCGCATGTGGATTCCCTTTACGCTGCTTCGCGTGGCTTCCCTTCAGCAAGCTCTTGCCGGGGGTTTCTCCTTTATCAATCGCTGGGTACCGAACGAGATTGTGTCCCTTCCTTGGCTCTCCAAGGCACTCTCGAAGCGCTTTTTTCTTCCCGTGGTCAAGAACATCCGCGCCAACTTCCTTCGCCGAACCCGCAGAGTGTATCAAGGACGGCAACCCAACCTCGTCTGCTGTGACACGGGAGCCGACGTTTTCTGTCATCTGAAGTACGCACAAAAAGCGCGCTTCGTTGATTTTGGCATCGCCCATGTGGAAACACTCACCCATCACTACCACGGCGTGACCCGGCGACAGATCAAGAAGAACGATCGTAACGCGACAGGCCTGAACGAGATCATGAGCGGCGTGCTGTCGCGCCTGAAGAGCGAGTACGGTGTTGAATTTTGAGGATTTTCTGATCGGTATGCGAAAGGCAGCGGATGGTTAGGCGCGGACGCGTTGCGCTGATCGAGCCCGTGGGCAGTCACGGCGGCATGGATTACTACGACCTGGGTCTTTGCCGAGGTCTGATCGCTGCCGGCTGGCAGGTCGGCTGGTACACCTGCGCCGAGACTCCTGACCCTACGCTGAGCGGCCTACACTTCCATCCTGCGTACAAGGGCATCTGGGGCAAGGCCAATCGATGGAAGCGGGCCATGCTCTACCTGTTTGGGACATTGCGCACCCTGTGGAGCGCTACCCTGGCGAGCGAGCGAGTATGCCATCTGCACTTCTTTCACGGCGCTCCGGAGGAGTTGCTGCTTCTTTGCCTTGCGAAACTCTTCGGCCGAAAGGTCATTCTCACGGTGCATGACGTTGAGTCCTTCGCTGGAGATTCACCTCGCGGTTTGGTTCGCCGCATCTACGGACTTGCCGATCGCTTCATCGTGCATAACCAGACCTCACGGCAGGAGCTCATCACCGTGCTCGGCGGATCGCCAGCGAAGATTGCCGTGATCGCCCATGGCAATTATCTGGACGCCCTGGGGCCTGTTCCATTGAGGTCTGAGGCTCGGCTGGCTCTCAGCATTCCGAGTCAGGCGAAGGTGGCGTTGTTCTTCGGTCAGATCAAGGAGGTTAAGGGGCTCGACCTTCTTCTTGAGGCCGTGCCTGCGGTGGTCGACGCGGTTCCTGATCTCATTTTGGTGATCGCTGGGCGGCCTTGGAAGAATGACTTCAGTCGCTACGAAGAGCAGATCGAACGTCTCGGGATCGGCGCTTCTTGTCGACTGCATATCCGCTTCATCGCCGATCAGGAGGTCGGTTTGTTCTACGCGGCCGCGGACGTAGTGGTTCTGCCTTACCGCCGCATTTACCAAAGCGGCGTCCTTCTGCTCGCGATGAGTTATGGCAGGGCGGTGCTGGTCTCCGATCTTCCGGGCATGACCGAAATCGTTACCGAAGGCGACAACGGCTTTGTGTTTGCAAGCGGATCTTCGCAAGCCTTGGCGCAGACACTGACCCGTGTGCTGACCGAAGAAAACGAGCGTGTGCGCGCTGCGGAGAGAGCGTTGGAGTATGTGCAAACGCGTCACGACTGGACCCATCTCGCAACTCAAACAGCGTCCGTGTACGCGTCACTTTAGCCCGCTCACGCAAAGTGCCAATCTCCAATCGAAGCAGGACAGATCGTTTTTGATTCCCTTCTGGTTTCCAGCGTATTGGCCATGCTGCGAACGGGTCATTCCGTACCGCGGCAATCACCTGGAATCATCCTGCAGATGACCAAAGTTCAGCTATACAACCCCGGAGCACTGCTATACTCAGCCCGAGGACGCACACAAAAATGAGCCAAAGTGGCGATAGCAACGTCCGCCCTGACTCGGACGACCTAGCTTTATCTGACATCTTCGTCATGCTGTTTCGGCACCGGTGGCTGATTCTGCTGACCATGCTGATTGCCCTTGCCGTTGGGATCTTCCTTGCTCGCGGTCCGCGCCAGTATGCAGCAAACAGCATGCTTCGCGTGCAGCCCGGGGTGTCGGGTCAGTACCGTGCCTCGCAGCCAGGCACATCCTCTCTGGAAGTTGCTGACCAGACGTCTCCCTATGTAGACATTCTCCAAAGCAATACGCTTTTGCTGCGTGTGGCCAAGGATCTCGATCTGGCCAACAATGCCGATTTCCTTGGCAAGCCACCCTTGCACCATCAGTCGTTAGAGGATGACGCGGTGAAGGAGCAGATTCTGCGCTCCATGCGGGGTCGCATCGTTGTCACCCACAAGCCGAAGGATGAGATCATCCGCATCGTCTGCACAACGCCGAACAACAAGCTTTCGGCGAACATTGCGAACACGTTGATTAACGATTTTGTCGTGTACCTCGTGCAGGTACGGTATGGCGCCAGCAAACGGTCCTCCGGCTGGCTTTTGGGCCAGCTGGACGACCTGAAGCAGCAGGTGCAGCGGGATCAGACCGACCTCACCGGGCTTCAGGCGAAACTCGGAATCGTTGGACTCAGCGAGACCGGCAATGACTACCTTTCTGCTCAAGCACTCGATGCGCTTACTAAGGCAAGCAGTGCTGCCACAGTCGAACGTATTGTCGCGGAGGCCAAGTACCGCTTCCTGAACGAGTCTGACCCCTCCCTGATCGAAGGTGAGGTGAGTTTGCTGAATGGGTCGTCTTCGTCACCAGGAAGCCTGCTCGAGAGCCTGCGCAGCGCACAGGGAACCCAGGCCAGCACCTATGCAAAGCTTCTCGAGCAGTTCGGTTCGAAGTACCCGACTGTGCAGCAGGCAAAGGCACAACTCGACGAGACAACCCGGCAGGTCATCGCGGAGCAGAAGCGGATCGTCAATCAAGCAAAACTTTCTTTTTCCGCAGCCGCGGCGAACGAAAGCATGACCGACAAGGCGCTGAACGAAAAGCAGAGTGAGTCCTTTGGCCAGCGCAGTGACATGGTCAAGTACGTCATCCTGCTGCACGACTATCAATCCCACAGGACGCTCTATGAGAGCTTGATCACGCGCCTGCAGGAGGCGGGTATTACCGCCGGCCTGGAAAGTGGAGAGGTGGATATTGTCGATCTGGCCGATGTTCCAACCCGCCCGGCACCACCGGGGCGCCTGACGTATCTTGCAGGATCGCTGGCGGCCGGAGTGATTCTGGGTTGCATTTTAGCGCTACTGGCTGAGGCACTCAACACGCGTGTCATTAGCTCGGATCAAGCAGGACGGGCCAGTTCCCTTCCCCTTCTTGCGATCCTGCCTCGCCTGTCGCAGGGAGATCTCACCGGCTCGATCTCTCGCGACTCGCCTTACATCGAAGGCATTGAAACCCTTCGGGCGTCTCTGATCCACGGTGCCTCTACGCCGTCAAAGAAGGTTCTCCTTCTGACAAGCGCCTTGGCGAATGAAGGCAAATCGACTGTAACAGCAGGCCTCGCCGTGGTACTTGCACAGCACGGCGCCCGCGTCCTGCTTGTTGATTGTGACCTTCGCCACGGCAACCTCGCGTCTCAGTTCGGGCTTGCTTCAAGCATGGGGCTCACAAGCGTCCTTCAGGGTCAGGCCAACTTCGACTCTGCTGTACAGACCGTCACCGTTGTGCCAGGCATCCCTCTCTCCTCAGGTCTTGACGTTCTGGTAAGCGGGCCTCCGGTTTCCACGCGAGCCGCTCTTCTTCTTGGGTCGACTCAGATGCAGGCGATGATCACGTCTGCCCGGGAACGCTTCGACTACGTGATTCTGAACGGCCCTCCCGCTCTAGGGCTTTCTGACGTGCTCAACGTAGGAAGACTTTCCGACTCGGTTCTGTTTGTCATCCGCAGCAAAGCCGTCACGCGTAAAAGCATTAAGCAGGCGCTGCAGGTTTTAGAGATCGCAAGATTGCCTCTGCTCGGCTATATCCTGAACGACTTTCGGCCTGACTTTCGCGGGTCTGGCTATAAGAGCTATCGCCGAACAGCTTCCGTGGATGCGAAAGGAGCCGCATAGTGAACTTCCTAAAGCCCGCAGCGATAGCCTTCTGCCTTTCCGGACTTCTGCTTTGCTCCGACTCCGTTTGGGGACAGCAGACGATTGGGACCCTCCCTATTGTCTCCGCGCCTGCGCAAAATGAGCCAGAAGTGGACGTCAATCTACTTCAAAGCTTGCTGGTCGCGAGACGACCGCCGGTTGTGTTTCGTACCGACGATGTTCTTACTGTGAAGGTCGTCGGTATCGAGGATTACGCGGTGAAGCAGCGAGTCGCCGAGGATGGCTCGATTGCGTTTCCCCTCATCGGCAAGACCCAGGTAGCAGGCCTAAACACGGAGCAGTTGCAAGCCTCGATCGCTGCCGCGCTGGCAGCCGCGGACATGGTTCATCAGGCACAGGTAACGATCACCAGTGATCTGCGGCCCAACGAGGTGGTCTCCGTGTTGGGAGATGTAGTGCATCCAGGTATTTTCCCCGCCAATGGAAGTCTGACCGTTGCCGATTATCTCAGTCAGGCAGGAGGGTTCATCGAGAGTTCCGGCTCTTCCCAGGGAGGAAGCTCTGCGGCCAGCTACTTCGTGACGCTACGCCGCCCCACACTGAGTGCGCCGGTGCGTATTCCGCTGAGTCCAAAGGCAGAAGACGCTCCATGGGCACGCATCCCGCTGTTTCCTGGAGATCAGGTTCGCGTCAACAAGGTCGGAGTCATCTATGCTGTCGGTGCTTTCCGCAACCAGGGCAGTTATCAATTGAAGAATCTCAGCCACACTACGGTGATCGATTTAGTGGCTCTAGCCGGGGGAGTTGGTTTTGAGGCGGATAGCGGCGATACTCACATTGTGCGCAAGAGCGACGGAAAAGACCTGGTGATCGCACTGAAGCTGTCACGTATTCTCAAGGGTAAGGATCCGGATGTCGTACTACAGGCGGACGATATTCTTTTCGTGCCCACCAATCAATTGAAGGCGGCAATCAAAGGCGGAGGACCGTCCATCATTGTTTCTCTCGCGACGGCCGCGCTCTACAGGTAGCCCAACTTATGGAGAAGAGGATGTATGACCTGGCCGTTGCGTATCGTATTTATCCGAAGGTCTCCAAGCCTTCGCTCGGCTTACCGTTTGACGACGATAAATTGCACCAGGCCGAGCTGTGCGTACGATCCTTTGCGCGTGCTGTTGCTTCGCTCAGAGTGAAATTCTGGGCAGTGATGGACAGCTGCCCTCCCGAGTACGAGGCTATGTTTCGACGCTATTTTGCGCCTGAGGATCTCGTTTTGGTGCCTCTCTCGAAGGCTGGCAACTTCGGCACCTTCTCCAAGCAGCTAGACATCCTGCTCAACCAGACCGATGCTGAGGCCGTTTACTTCGCTGAGGACGATTATCTCTATTTGCCTGGGGATTTTTCACTCCTGCTGCGCTTTCTCAAGCAGGGCGAAGATGTTCACTTTGTCTCCGCTCTCGACCATCCAGACGACTACTCCCTTGATTTTCATCGCTCTCCCAAGTGGGTGCAGATCTTCGAGGGCAAGCATTGGCGGAGCGCGGCCTCCACATGCCTTACGTTCCTTACAACAAAGAAAACGCTCACTCGCTACACACGTATCTTTCGCAGCTACGAGCGGGATAACTACGACACAAGCCTTTGGATGAGTGTGACAAAGCACCGACTCTTCCATGTCTTCAGCCCGGTCATCTACAACCCCGAGGATAAATTTTTTAATCTACGAGCCTTGGTAAAGGCCTGGATGTATGGGTTTCGGCAAAACCTCTTCGGAGCTCGTGCCAGGTTGTGGGTTCCGATGCCTTCCCTTACGCTGCATCTGGACCGCCATCATCCGGCTCCAGGGTTTGATATGGCTGCGCGGATGCTTGAGGAAGAACGGATGCTTGCGGAAGAGCGAATGACTCACAGCTCTGCGGCCACTTCTCCTGCAAGCGAGGCTACGTTCGCGCAGGAAACGATTTGAACGTGGGAAAGATGAGCTCACGCCTTTCGGGCTCAGCGGCCAGGCTCAATGAGAACCGCTCATCCCAGCTTCTCTGGGCAGGAGTGTTCCCTTTTTGAGCGACACCTGCGTCATCCTCGTAAGTTATAAAGGTTCGGTGGATACCGCGGCTTGCCTTGAGTCGCTTGCCAGATCCGAAACCCCGGTCACAGCTGTTGTTGTGGACACGACGCCCAACGACCCCGAGTTGCAGCTTGTTGTGTCTCGCTTTCCTAACACTCACCTGATCTGTGCCGATGCGAACCTCGGATTCGGCGGCGGCAACAATCTTGGAATTCGCTGGGCTTTGCGTCACACCTCTTGCGAGTATCTTTTTTTACTCAACAATGATGCTTTGGTCTTTCAGACTAATGTTAGTGAACTAGAAGCTAAGATGAGTGTCCGGTCTGATGCCGCGATACTCACCCCACGCATTGCGTTCCGTGATTATCCCGACCGGCTCTGGTATGGAGGAGGAGATGTGGATTGGAGACGAGCCAGCGTCTTTACTCCTGGTTTCGACGGCCCTATCAATGCGCCAGAGGCGTTGCGAGAGCGATGGGTAACGTTCGCCTCCGGATGCGCGCTTTTTGTTCGACGGTCGGTGATGATCTCGCTTGGTGGATTTGACCCTCGCTTTTTCATGTATGAGGAGGATGTCGAGTGGTGTCTTCGGGCTCAAAAGCATGGCTTCCGCATCCTTTACGTTCCCAAGACGCTCATCCTGCACCGCGCACAGGGAAGTAGCAACCCGACCGAAAAAGAGGACCGCGCCGATTTCTGGTCTCCAAAAAATGCACGGCTTCCCTTTTACGCATTTCACATCATTCGCAACCGTATGCTGAATGTTTATACTCATGCGAGCGCAGGACAGAAGCTTCTCGTCGCGATCTTTTTCCCTCTCTACCTTCTTCGTCACGGGATCCCGTTCCTTCTCGGGCGCAGGCCTGATGCTGTCTGGGCGATGTTTAGGGGTATTGTCGATTCTTGGAAGCATCGTCATCCAGAACCCGCTCAGAACCTTCAAGAGTTTTAGATCCGCTCACCCATAGTCGTCACCTTCGACGTATTCCGTATCGAGCCCTGCGGTTTCGTTCAGATACGTAAGCCTGACTGACGTTGTGCTTAGATCTCAGGGCTGCTGCATATCTTTACCGGTCTTAAATACAAGTTGCGTAGAGAGGTCGTTATTTTGCACGAGTACCTTGGCTGGCGCAGAGATTTAACGATCGATTTCAGTCAACTTTATTTAAGCAACTGCAGATTCCTGTAGATTTAGTTCTATGAGTGACTCTATGCATCTAGACACGATTCTCGTGACAGGAGGAGCTGGGTTCATAGGAGCCAACTTCGTCCTTCACTGGGTGGGCTCAGGACTTGGACGGGTCATCAACCTGGACGCGCTCACCTATGCCGGCAATCTGGGCAGCCTGCGAGAGCTTGAGGGCAATTCGAACCACGTCTTCGTTGCCGGCGACATTGCCGATGAGGCGCTGGTGTCTAGCCTTTTGGCTGAACACCGACCTTACGCGATCGTCAACTTCGCCGCTGAAAGCCATGTGGACCGCTCCATCCACGGGCCGAAGGCCTTTCTCCAGACCAACGTCATGGGCACATTGAATCTGCTTAATGCCACGTTGACCTACTATCGCGGACTCGAGGAGAAGGCCAAAGAAGGATTCCGTTTCCTCCACGTATCGACCGACGAGGTGTACGGTACGCTGGAGCCTAACGACCCCGCGTTTCACGAGGACACGCCCTTCGCGCCGAACTCGCCCTATGCAGCGTCCAAGGCAGGCAGCGACCACCTGGTTCGTGCCTGGCAGCACACCTACGGCTTGCCCACCCTGATCACCAATTGCAGCAACAACTACGGGCCGCTGCAATTTCCTGAAAAGCTTTTGCCCCTGATCATTCACAACGCGCTAGCGGGCAAGAACCTGCCGGTGTATGGCGATGGTCAACAGGTGCGCGACTGGCTGTTTGTCCTGGATCACTGCCGTGCCATCCAAACCGTGCTTGACAAGGGCGTGATCGGCGAGACCTACAATGTCGGGGGCGGCAATCAGCAGGCTAACCTCGACGTGGTGCATCGCATTTGTGCGCTGCTGGATGAACTGGCTCCCGAGTCGCCCTACAAGCCGCATGCGGACCTCATCCGGTTCGTCACGGACCGTCCCGGCCATGACCGTCGCTACGCGATCGATGCCCGCAAGTTGGAGCGCGAGCTTGGCTGGCGGGCACAGGAGACCTTCGACACCGGCCTGCGGAAGACCGTTGAGTGGTATCTGACCAACCGGGACTGGGTCGAGGAGGTCACCTCCGGCGCCTACCAGCGTTGGGTTTCGACCAACTATGCCCATCGCTCCGCAGATCAGGCGGTGAGCTCATGAAGGGTATTATCCTAGCCGGTGGCTCCGGCACGCGGCTTCATCCTGTGACTCAAGTGGTCAGCAAGCAACTGTTGCCGGTCTATGACAAGCCGATGATCTACTATCCGCTGAGCGCGCTGATGCTGGCCGGCATTCGTGACATTCTCGTCATCTCGACCCCGCAGGACACGCCACGCTTTGAGCAACTGCTGGGCACGGGTAACGCATGGGGAATTTCGATTCAGTACGCGGTGCAGCCGTCGCCTGACGGGCTGGCGCAGGCTTTCCTGATCGGCAAAGACTTCCTCGCTGGCGAAGGCTGCTGTCTTGTTCTCGGAGACAACATTTTTTACGGACACGACCTCGCGAAAGTTCTGGAACAGGCTGGCGAGCAGAAGACCGGAGCTACGGTCTTCGCCTATGCGGTTCACGATCCGGAACGCTATGGCGTGGTCGAGTTCGACAAGGATCGCCGCGCCATCTCGCTTGAAGAGAAGCCCGAACATCCCAAGTCGCGCTACGCTGTTACCGGAATTTATTTCTACGATGGCCAGGTAACAGGGGTTGCCGAAAGTCTCAAGCCTTCACCTCGCGGCGAGCTCGAGATTACCGACGTGAACCGTTGGTATCTAGAGCATGGACAACTGAACTGTCAGGTGTTGGGCCGTGGAATTGCCTGGCTCGACACCGGCACGCATGACTCGCTGATTGAGGCATCGCTGTTTATCTCGACGATTGAGAAGCGTCAGGACCTGAAGGTGGCCTGCCCGGAGGAGATCGCCTTCCGCAAAGGCTGGATCGATGCCGACCAACTACAGAGCCTTGGACAAAAGCTCGGCAAAAGCACGTATGGCCAGTACATTAAACGTCTTGCCAGCGAGGTGATCTTCTAATTGTCTACTTGCCAAGAACAGAGCTCGACAGATCGAGATGAAAGGAGCAAAGGGTGAGTGCAAAGATACTTTTGACCGGTGTTACAGGTCAGGTTGGCGGGGAGCTGAAGCCGCTTCTGGAGTCTCTCGGTGAAGTCTGGGCTCCCTCGCAACAGGAGCTTGACTTTATCAATGCTGACTCGTTACGGGAGGCCCTGCGGCGGTTCCAGCCTACCTGGATTGTGAACCCCGCCGCTTACACCGCCGTCGATAAAGCTGAAAGCGAGCCCGATATTGCCTATGCTGTCAACCGGGATGCTGTCACGGTAATAGCGGAGATGGCTCAGGAACTTCACGCCGGAGTGATTCACTTTTCTACCGACTACGTCTACGCAGGCAACGGTGAACGTCCCTGGACAGAACAGGATTCGCCGGCTCCTTTGGGAGTCTATGGCGCGTCGAAGCTGGCCGGCGACCAAGCTCTCGAAGCAAGCGGCGTACCCTACCTCATCTTTCGTACGAGCTGGGTCTATGGGGCTACCGGGAAAAACTTCCTGCGTACCATCCTTGGGCTCGCGCGCCAGAAGGATGAGTTGAAGATCGTCGCCGACCAGCACGGAGCTCCCACCTGGTCGCATGATTTGGCGCAACTTGCGGCGCATGCAATCCGCACGGCCGAATCCCGTGCTGCTGATCAGCCCACTGTCGGCCTCGATGGCTTGTCGGGTGTGTACCATGCGTGCAACGGGGGGTCCACGACCTGGTTCGGCTTCGCGGAAGAGTTCATAAGGCTTGCCGCGGCGCAGGAGCCAGGAACCCGTTTCGCTCGCCTGCTGCCCATCCGCACGGAAGACTATCCGACGCCTGCTCGCCGGCCTGCTAACTCGCGGCTGAACTGTTCAAAGCTCAAGGATCGTCTCGGTTTTTCCCTGCCTACATGGCAGGATGCGACGGCAGCGGTGATGCATCAGTTGGTTGCTGTCCAGTAGGCGATTGCATCGGAACGAAGCCTTTTCGTGAACGCGAAGGCAGATCAGGATAAATATGGAATTCATCGATACGCCGCTTGCAGATGTAAAGATTGTGCGTCCCAAAGTCTTTGGAGACGACCGGGGTTGGTTCGCCGAAGTCTTCAGCGCTCGCAGCTTTGCGGCCGCCGGCCTGCCGGAAGCTTTCGTGCAGGATAACCAGAGCTTTAGCCGACGCGGCGTGCTGCGCGGCCTGCACTATCAGCTCGGCGAACCACAGGGCAAGCTGGTGCGCGCCGTCGAAGGTCACATCTGGGATGTCGCCGTCGACCTTCGTCCTGGTTCCCCACAGTTTGGCCAGTGGTTTGGATTGGATCTCACCGCAGACAAACTCGAGTTTCTCTGGATTCCAGAGGGCTTCGGACATGGCTTCGTTGTGCTCTCCGAGACCGCGCAGGTGCTTTATAAAACGACGCGCTTCTACTCTCCAGCTGGGGAACGCTGCGTGAGATGGGATGATCCGACGCTTGCTATCCAGTGGCCGATCGAGGACCTCGGCCAGCCACTTGTCTCACCAAAGGATGCGGTCGGCAAGTTGCTCCAAGAGGCCGAACTTCCCGAAGCTTATAGCGGCTCTCGGTAGAGCACTTTCCTGAGGAAGTAAAGTCGATTCTTGACTCATGGTGTAGAGTCGGCGTGACAGAAGTGAGGATCTGGAACACGCCACGCTTGTGGCATGTTCTAAGCTTCCTATACACCGCGGTTCAGATTTCATCTAAGACAAGCATTTCGTATTGTGTCTGGCGTTGTTTGAAGTTTCATTCAGCATTACCAAAGAGAGACTATCGCCGGCTGTGGTCCTGCATTTAGAATCCTGTTATTCACGGAAGTTCCCACGACCTAAACCTGGTGGGCGCTGACGTTTGCCCGAGCCCGTGGTATTCGGCCGACGGTGCGTGTTCTTCGTCTTTGCGCGGTAAGACTTCGGCCTGCTGTACTGATTGCATGAGGAGCATGGCATTCAACAGGCAATAAAAGTCTGAATGGTTCCGCTTGGAGAACCTCTAAGAAGGTGAACCGAATAAGTGGAACTATGAAGGTGGACTGAGATGATTGGTGGGTCGTCCTGAGGAGCTCTGAAACTTGCAACTGCACATTTTAGGAACGCGCGGAGTCCCAGCCACGCACGGCGGCTTTGAGACTTTTGCAGAGCAGTTTGCGCTGTACATGGTTTCCCAGGGGCATCAAGTAACGGTGTACTGCCAAGCGGCGTTGAACGAACCGGAGTGCTCCGAGATGTGGCGTGGGATTCGTCGCGTCATCCTTTCTGAGCCAGAAGGGCCGAAAGGAACGGTTCGTTTTGATCTGCGCAGTGCGCTTCGAGCGTCGAAACATACCAATGCCACTCTGCTGACATTAGGTTATAACACGGCGATATTTTCACTGATTCACCGCGTGCGTAAGCTTCACAACTTCATGAACATGGATGGCATTGAGTGGCGGCGGCAAAAGTGGACGCCGCTGCAACGGCTTTGGCTGCGAATCAACGAATTGTGTGGCGCTCATTTTTCCGACCACCTCATCGCCGATCATCCCGCGATCGAGCAACACCTAGCCCAACTCGTTCCGCCAGAAAAGATCACGATTATTCCCTATGGAGCGGACGCGGTCACGCATGCTTCGACCGAACCTCTTCAGCAATTTGACCTGAATCCCGGCGAATACTATATTCTGATCGCCCGGCCAGAGCCGGAGAACTCCATCCTTGAGGTTGTGCAAGCCTACACGCAAGCGCCGCGGCGCTTCCCTCTCCTTGTCCTAGGCAGCTACAAGCCGGAGCAGAACCCATACCACGCCAAGGTGCTCGAGACGGCAAAGGCTGGAGATGTGCTTTTTCCGGGAGCCATCTACGATGCGGATACGGTGAAGAGCCTGCGCTTCCATGCAACGGCGTATATTCATGGCCATCAGGTGGGGGGAACCAATCCTTCGCTCGTGGAAGCGATGGCGGTTGGCAACGCCGTGATCGCGCATCGAAATCCATATAATCAGTGGGTTGCCGGCGAACAGGCACGCTACTTCAAAGATGTGACAGAGTTGGTGGAACACTTCGATGAAATTGAGATGGACATGGACCTGCTGGAAGCAATGCGCGCTGGAAGTAGGAACCGGCATAGGTCGTGCTTCACGCGGGAGCTCGTCCTTAAAGCGTACGAGAACCTGCTGTTAGGAAAGCAGACCGGGGTTCCGCAATGGGCTCTTTAGCGGCTGGCATGGCATCTCTGGCTACTGGATGAATCATGCAAGAGTAGTAATCTCAAACATTTCAAAGTAGAGTCAGCGGTCTACACCAAACGGCAAGTGAGGAGAACCGAATGCTAAACTGAACGGGATTTTCGAGATTGACAACGATGGAAATGCCAAAGCTATCACCAAACTACGAGTCGCGAACGAACACGATGTTTCGATCACAGGTTGACCTTTAATGTGCGCTATGACAACGACAAGCTCTCCAGCAGCGCGTGTGATCGCTTTCTATCTTCCCCAGTTCCATCCCATTCCCGAAAACGACAAGTGGTGGGGTGCTGGCTTTACCGAGTGGACGAATGTAGCCCGGGCGAAGCCCATGTTTCCGGGCCACCGGCAACCACGTTTGCCCGCTGACCTAGGCTTCTACGACCTGCGTGTTCCCGAGACTCGCGAAAAGCAGGCCGAGTTGGCCCGCAGCAATGGCGTGGAAGGATTCTGCTATTGGCACTATTGGTGGGGGCACGGTAAGCGGATCATCGAGCGTCCTTTTGAGGAGGTGCGGGACAGCGGCAAGCCCGATTTTCCTTTCTGTCTCGCCTGGGCTAATCAGTCGTGGACGGGCATTTGGCATGGTAATCCTGGTTCCGTGCTCATGGAGCAGGAATACCCCGGCCGGGCTGATCACGAGTTGCATTTCACTTGGGCACGCAAGGCCTTCGAAGATCCTCGCTATATAAAAGTGGATGGTAAGCCAATGTTTGTCATTTTTGCTCCTCATGACATGCCTTCCACCGTGGAGTTTGCCGAGATCTGGCGGGAATTAGCTGCCAAGGCGGGATTTGCAGGAATCTATCTTGTGGCGATTTCTAATCTGTATGCTCCTCATGTGGACCGTTATCATGGCGAGATCCTGCAACCCTTCGACGCCGTTACTCTACTCACTCCTCAGGACTATTTGGAGACCATTGCGAGGAAGACTAAGCGATCTGACATTCGCCGGAGGTGGAAAGAGCGAAATCTTGGCCGCATGTTGAACGCCTATAAGCCAGCAAGCTGGAGACGTCCGACACGCCTGCAATACCAGGACGTAGTCGCCCATGCCTTAGAAGACCTCCCGCGAGGCGAGCGCTTCCTACCCTCCGTGCTCCCTGGCTGGGATAACACGCCAAGGTCCTCTCACCGCGGCGTCGTCTACGAAGGTGAGACTCCGGAACTCTTTCGCGACTACCTGCAGAAGGCAGTAACTCACGTCGCGAGGTATCCCACGGACCACCGCATCATTTTCCTGAAAGCTTGGAATGAGTGGGCCGAGGGTAATTATCTAGAACCGGATTCGGTGAACGGCCACGCCTACTTAGACGTTATCCGCTCCGTCGTCTTTCCGAGCGGTGTCCGTTAGTGTCTCCGGGCATTTCGGACTCGGTGGAAGGAGTTCCGCCTGAGTCACTGGAGGCTACTTTTGACGCTCAGGACCTAAAGCGTCGTTCCGTGCACGGTGGCCTTTTGACGCTGGGTGCGCAGGCTGTAAAGTTCACTAGCAAGTTCGGGTCTGCGGTGGTCGTAGCGCATCTGCTAACCCCCGCAGATTTCGGCATGGTGGCGATGGTTTCACCCATTTTGGGCTTCCTGAGTACTTTCAATGACCTCGGATTCGGTCAGGCCATCGTTCAGACGCCGGATATTACCAAGAATCAGATCTCAGCGTTGTTCTGGCGTAACTTGCTTATGAGCATAGGGCTAGCTGCATTGCTCTGCCTGATTGCGCCTCTGGCGGGTCATCTGTATCACGAGCCCAGGACAACGAGTCTGCTGACTGCAATGGGTGGACTACTCATCCTAGGTACGCTTGGGCTGGTTCCAAGTGCCTTGTTGAAGCGGGATATGCGATTTGGACCTCTCGCGTTGATTGACGTGACAAGCTTGGTTGTAGGCGCCATTGTCACCATTGCAGCGGCATACTACGGCTTTCGTTATTGGGCCCTCGTCATCGGGCAACTCGCTACTTCGCTTGCTAGCGTCATCATGGCGTTCTTCTATGCACGATGGCTGCCGAACCACTCCACCAACGCTCCCAACCTGGGTACCTTCATGCGCTTTGGGGCTAACCTCACGCTCGTCAACATAGCTACATATTTCAGTATGACCGCTGATAATATGATCGTCGGTGCAGTTGCAGGCAAAGTACAGCTTGGTCTTTACGACCGAAGCTACACTTTGACAATTCAGCCTCTAAATCAGCTCCTCTCACCCGTCAGCCAGATCTCAGTGCCCCTGCTTTCGCGTCTTCAGAACAAGCCCGACATGTACAGAACCAGTTACAAACACATGCTTCGGCTAGCCCTCACGCTTACGATGCCCGCAATGCTGCTTTGTGTAATTATGGCCAAAACTTTAGTGCCGCTCCTGCTGGGTGCTAAGTGGACACAAGCCGCACCCATCTTTGCATGGGTCTGTTTTGGTGGCTTGGTGGCTCCCATTTTCTCTAGCACCGGTTGGATCTTCACAACGCAGAATCGAACCGGGGAGCAGATGAAAGCATCGGTCGCCACCGCACTTATCAGCATTGTGTCGTTCGCGATCGGTGTGCACTGGGGAGCGGTGGGAGTGGCCTGCGTCTCATCCCTTTCGTTCACCTTTATTCAGGTTCCACTGATGCTCTATATAATGACAAGAAAAGGCGATCTCCCGCTGGCGGAGGTTGTGCGCACAGTAAGCCCTTTCTGTGCAGCTATTGTACTTGTGGCCGTTCCTCTCTACTGGATGCGCTCTGCCTCAACCTTAGCCCAGATGAGCGGACTTCTGGTCCTTAGTTACGCACTCTTTGTTACTCTCTTGATTGTCCTTCCAGGCGGACGTGAGTTTTTGAAGATGTCGCGCAGCATTACCAGCGTCCTGCGTCAGACCTAAACTCTCCCCTGATTTAGGTCTGAGCCGTCATCAATTACCCTGATACGGCGAAACAGCTAGTGGAGCGACCAATGATTATCCTGCGCACCCACCTCTTTGGTGATCGTGAACGTACGCTGATGAAGCGGCTGGAAAGTGTTCATAGCCACTCTGTAGCCATCGCTGTAGACGAATCTAAAAATAGTATCAATGTATCTCCCTACAAGAAAATCAGTGTCACCAGAGACTCTTGCGTCCGACTTGGACTGTATTGCCCTCGAGACTTCACTTGGCGCAATGGAGATTACGTTCTTTATCTTGCGAGAAAACAATTCCCAGCAGAACGCTATTTTTGGATGCTTGAGGCGGACGTTGAGAACTCCTTTACATCAGATTCGAAGCTGTTCGAACACTTCGACAGACAAACAGAGGTTGATCTACTTACGCCATATTTCTGCACCTCCACAACCGGTTGGTGGTGGCACCAGACAGCACGCCGACGATCTACAGGCGTCAAACGTTCCTTGTTCTGCATCGTTCGACTTTCAGCACAAGCGATTGATCTCTGTCTTCGTGAGCGGCAAATCGGTCGTTTCTCTCTCCGCGACCGGCTGTTTTGGCCTAATGATGAAGTCTTCATCGCCACTGAAACCGTATATGCAGGCTTAGCGGCGGCCGATCTGAACGACTTCGCTCCGCCGGCATATACGCCCGATACACTCAGCTTTGATAATCCAATCGACGGAACGGATGGCACGTTCCGTCGCCTGCCGGACATGATCTACCACCCCGTTCTCTACGGAGACGCCTATCGGAAACGAATTGAGCGTATTCGTGAAAACGAGACTACCGGCAATCGTTTGAAATATATTAGGCGTAAGCTGCAACGACTGCTATCCCTCATTACTTCCTGACAGGCTTCAATCGTCCATGCATGCCGATTCATCAGTATGGAGGTAGAATGTCGGCTTTTCTCGGCTTTGTCCTTGTCACACATCAGCAGCCAGAGCAAATCGCATTTCTCTGCCACAAACTATCTTCGATGTTCGAAAAGCCACCTATTGCGATTCATCACGATTACAGCAAATGTCATTTGGCTCCGGCCGCGCTGCCGCCTAACGTGAAGCTTGTCCAGAACTGGATCTCCACGAGTTGGGGAACGCTGAGTATCGTAAAAGCTTTTCTTGCTGCTTTGAAGTTGCTGCATGAGACCTCCGCGCCAGAGTGGACGGTCAGTCTTAGTGCAGCAGACTATCCGATTCAGACATCGGAAACGATCCTGCATGACTTACGAAGTACAAAGGTAGATGCTTTTCTGGACTATCGCGAGATTACCAAAAGCGTCGTTCAGTCTTCCGATCCCTACGTTCACGCAAACAACTACAATCGGCCAGCCTGGATGATCTCGGCCCGCGAACGATACGTGAGCCTCAGTGTTGTTCCCTATGCGATCAGGAAGCACATTGGATACAAAGATCGTTGCATTTATGTCGATCAGGGCTTGACAACTCGTTTTCTCACTCCCTTTCACCATGGATATCTACCTTACGGTGGAGATACGTGGCTTACGGCAAACCGTCGTGCAGCGCTCGCTTTGCTTGCTGAAGATGAGACGAGCCGCCGTTTGATGCGGCACTATGAACGCCGCGCGATTCCAGACGAAAGCTACTATCACACTCTCCTTCTCAACCGGCCCGATCTTACAGTTGAGAATGACAATCACCGCTATACCATCTGGAACGAAGGAGCCGCTCATCCTAACCAGATCGACTTTGCAGATATCCCGAAGATGATCGCATCCAACGCACACTTTGCTCGCAAGTTTCCGTTTGATCCTGATCTTTACGAGGCCGTCGATGCCGAGATAGCAAAGCGCAGATCTAGCTCTCGTAGTGTTCTTTTGCAGGAGACGCCGGGATTGCAGCTGTAAGAAATGACGCTTTTCATTCCACCTAAAGTACATTTACGTTGGAGTAAAACATGCACACTCTGGAGCGACCTCTTAGAACAGTCCAGACGTCCAGCCCTGGCAATGCACATCGTTTCGAAACACTCGACGCTCTTCGCGGGTTTGCCGCGCTGACCGTCATTCAGATGCACCTCCCTTTTTTGTTTGCAGCACACATGCCGTTCCCGCACGCTTATTTGGCCGTAGACTTCTTTTTCATGCTCAGTGGATTTGTGCTGAATTATGCCTACGGTCCACGGCTCGCCCAAGGCTGGTCCACACTTCTTTTCCTACGCGACCGGGTCTTCCGTCTTTATCCCCTTTATCTTCTAGCTCTTCCTCTTGGGCTGGCTCACCTGATTTTTACGAACCGCCGGGATGGGACTCCCCTTCAACACGGCGAGATTCTTGCAATTGCGATCTTTGCTGTTCTTAACTGTCCTTTGCCTAGTTGGCTTGTAGCCACGGAGGGATTCTTCCCGACAAACGTTCCTAGCTGGTCGCTGTTTTACGAGCTAATTGCCAACTTAGTGCACGGTCTGTTTCTTCGCTACTGCAGTCGCACCAAACTCGTACTTATCACCTCTGTCGCGGGAGTGCTGCTGGTTCCGACTTCATTGGTAAAGCATGGCCTGAATGTCGGCTCTCTTAGGGGCGAGTTCTTCATGGGCTTGGTGCGAGTTGCTTTCTCTTACATCTTTGGCATGCTGCTGCTGGACTTATGGAGGGAGGGCCGCCTCCGTAGCTTCCGCTCTTTTGCGGGCTCGACTATCTTGCTCGCAGCCGTTCTACTTAGCCCCGTCCTTCCTCGCGGTAATGGTCTTGGGGATCTTCTTGTTGTCTTCTTTGTTTTTCCAGCGGTGCTTCTTCTGGCGGCCAATGCGACGAGTTCATCTCGCTACCTACCAGTAGTAACTTTGTTGGGCACATTGTCCTACCCAGTCTATGTACTGCATGTTCCGCTCTATTCCATGTTCACTACGCTTTGGGGGGTGCTGCTGAAGTCGAAAACAGCTGATCATGCTCCAGTGTCTGGAATTGTTTACACGCTCTTTCTTTTAGGAATCTGCTATCTCCTGGAACGCTTCTATGATTTGCCTGTGCGTCGTTTACTTCGACGTTACACAAAGGCTTCTCGTTCCACAGCTTGAACTTGCCGGCGAGGCACTTCTCCTGCCTATGTACCTCCGTGCGGAGTCACGCAATTCTTCCCTTCTTTGCGTCGAATGGCACCACGACTGTCGGGTCTCATTGCCGGGGCGCTTGTTACCGCTCCACCAACCGAGCCGAAGAGGACGTGTCGATCAGACAATATCAATTTAGGATATGGAGCTAGGGGCTCAAAAGAGGAGCTCGGGAACAAACGTGAGGTGAAGATGATGGACCGGCGAGATTTTCTGAGAAGTGCAACGACCGCGGCGGGCGTGGCCGCAGGTAACCAGCTTCTAACCCCGATGCTGCGCGGCCAGGAGAAGCACGATACCGCAGAAATGAGCTACCGCCCCTTTGGCAGTACCGGAGAGCGCGTCTCCGCGCTTGGGCTCGGTGGCTACCACATCGGCAAGGCATCGGTTACTGAGCCGGAGTCGATTCAGCTTATTCGACAGGCTATTGATCGCGGCATCAACTTTCTTGATAACTCCTGGAGTTATAACAATGGCGAGAGCGAAGTCCGCATGGGCAAGGCTCTCACCAACGGCTACCGCAACCGCGTTATGGTGATGACCAAGACCGATGGCCGCACCAAAGCGCTCGCCGCGCAGCAGATTGAAACCTCGCTAAAGCGGCTCCAGGTGGACCATATCGATTTGATTCAGTTCCACGAGATCATTCGTCTCGAAGACCCCGACCGCGTCTTCGCCGAAGGCGGTGCCATGGAGGCCGCGCTTGAAGCGAAGAAGGCGGGCAAGGTTCGCTTTATCGGGTTCACGGGACATAAAGATCCCTATGTGCATTTGCGCATGCTGGAGATTGCACGCGCGAACCATTTTCACTTTGACGCCGTGCAGATGCCAATTAACGTGATGGATGCGCACTTCCGCAGCTTCGCCCAGGATGTGTTGCCGGTGCTGAATCGCGAGGGCATCGCATCGCTTGGCATGAAGGCCTTTGGCGATCCCCACATTCTTGCGAGCAAGACGGCCACTCCTATGGAGTGCCTGCACTACTGCCTCAACCTGCCCATTTCGGTGCAGATTACAGGTATTGAGAGCCAGGCCATTCTTGATCAGGCCTTCGAGGCAATGCGCACTTTCAGGCCATATTCTGCCAGGGACTTAGCCGCTCTGCTGGACCGCACACGTTCCGCAGCCCTCACCGGTAAGTTCGAGCCGTTCAAAACGACAAGCGAGAATGACGGGACCGCCCACAGGCCAGAGCGACTGGGCTAATACGTCGGTCTGTCGCGCGGCCAACCGGGTTTTGAGATGCTCCGCTCGAGCCCGGATTGAGTTGACGTTCCAGCTGGTTAGCTCGATGACTTCCTCCCGGATTGCTTCTTAGCGGACGCCCGTTTGCGAGCTGGCGCAGAGGCTGTCTTCCTTGTTGAGGCGGAGGCCGTCGGCTGTGGGGAGCCGGCCAGCAGGACGGTCACGGCATCGAGATCATGGACGTACTCCTGCGAAGGAATTTTCTTCAGGAGGACGTCCAGCGTGAGCTTGGTTTCGTCCGAAAGAATGCCGGTGTGCCGGACCTCATGGGACAGTTCACAAAGAGCGTCTTCATACTGCGCGATACAGCGTACCGTGTGCAGCAGAGCGTCCAGCCGGCCAAAGGGAGAGGACGGCTGGGTCGGGGTGGTACGAGGCCGGGATTTGACGGGGGAGGTTTTCTTCATCGTCATTGGATGCCGAGACAACTACGGTTCGTCAGCCTTCGCGAACGTCTGCAATCCAGAGCGTAAACCTGCTCCTCGCATGAGGTGGTGTGCCACGAACAGAGCCAAGCGCGCGCCTATGTGGCCGGCTTGATGTCTTGCGCAGTTTTGCCCAGGAGCTTATGCCAGCGCAACGACTCAGTTGCCTGGATTGCGACTGAAGTCCGCCGGGCAGTTAGCCAGCGCGCTCACTGGATTGCAGCGCGCAACCACGTTGCCAGGCAGGCTAACGGTGAAGTTGCCGGGCCAGCGGGCTGGCTCGTTGACGGGGTAGTCGGTGCTGAGGAGTTGGGCGCCGCTGGCGATCATGGCGTCGCGGGTGGAGATGTCGTTGGTGCGGGCCTGTTTGGTGTCGGCGTCGGTGCGGGCGCGGACGAGATAGCCCTGGCGGACAAGCGCAGAGATGTCGGCGGGTGAGCCGTCGTTGCGCTCCAGGAAGGCTGCGTCGGGCTGGCCGGGGACGGAGTTGGTGAAGAGGACGCGGCCGCGCAACGAGGGGTGGCCTTCGAGATAGACCGCGCTGACAGGGCGCTGGTCGAGGAGGAAGACGACCTTGCCGCGGGCGCTTTCGAGTGATGGCCAGTTGCCGGCGAGAACGGCGGCGTTGAGTGTGGGATAGCTGCCGCGAATGTCATCGGGGGTGATGATCTCGGCGGGCGGGAAGACGGACCGGATCTCGGCGTCGAGGGCATCGAAGGTGGCAGAGGTAAAGGGTTCGGGCTCAGTGAGCTTGAGGCGCGGCGAGGAGCCCTGCTTGGTCTCGACAAGGATGAAGATGGGGATGTGTCCGGGGTGAGCGTGGGACCAGACGCGCACCTGCTGGAGGCAGGCGACAAAGGGCTGGCACGTACTTCGGTAGTCGACATCCTGGACATGCATGACTTTGAAGCCGGGCTTGTCCATGAGGTGGTTGGGGTCAAACGGCGGGTCGGCTGGCAGTCCGGCAGCGGCGGCCGTCACGGGACCGGACGGATGAGCGTAGCGGCCGCCCTGGGTGTCGGCAAAGATGTCGAGTTCGATCTGACGAACCCCAGCGTCGAGCTGCACGGGGAGCGCCGCGTGCCGGTAGTCGAGTGCCTGGTAGGCGTCGGGGTATTTGGCTTGCCACACCTTGGCCTCGTTCGGGGCGATCCCGGCGTGGTAGCTGTTATGCGTGCCGATGACCTGGATCTGGTTGAGCTTGAGCGGAGTGTGGGGACTCTGGGCAAGCGCGCGGCTAGCGACGATGAGCAGAACGGCTGTGAGAAAAGGGAAGCGGGATAGAGACAACGGAGAGTTCTCCTGAAGGAAACATAGTTTCATGCGCGGTAGGACTTGCTGTAGTGGGTGGACCAGTCGACGAGGCTGGCATTCATGAAGCGCCAGGTGGTGCGCCGGGTGTCGATTTCAAGCAGCATGTAGGCGTTGGGGTCATAGCGGGTGGCGGCCATGACCAGGTGCTGCGGGCCGTACGTGTGGGCGAAATCGATCCAGCGGTGCATGTGGCCGGAGACGACGAGCTGAATGGTGTCCTGGTGCTTGCGCAGCAAGGAATGCAGGCCATAGTCGGCGAACTCGGTGGGTGCGTCCTGGATGAGCGGGTAATGGATGAAGACGAAGGTGGGCCGGCGTTCCTCAAGCTGGGCTTCGAACCAGTGAAGCTGGGCTTCGCCGAGGGAGCCGATGCTGGGATTGAAGTCGGCGGCATTGCGATCCTGGGTGCTGCCGAGAAAGTTGTTGAGATGGAGGAAGCGGAACCCTTTGTAGTCGAGGCTGGAGTAGGGCTGCGCGTTGAATTTGGCGGCAAAGAGGCGGTGGCTCATCTCGCGGGGGATGTTGCGCACGTCATAGTCGTGGTTGCCGAAGCCGAGGTGGACGGGCATGTGGAAGCCGTCGGTGATGGCTTTGGCGTTGTCGAGGCGGGTGGTGTTTTGGAAGTAAAAATCGTAGTCGGGCGAGGGATAGTTGTGAAAGTAGTCGCCGATGAGGAAGACCTGCTCGATGGCGGGATGGAGGGAGTTGATGAGGTCACGGGCGGAGGTGAGGCGCGGCGTGGTGACCAGGATGGACTCGTTGTCTTCCACGCCGTTCTCGGAGCCAGGCTTGTAAAAGCTGTCGATGATGTGGGGGTCGGCGACCAGCGCGATATAGAACTTGTGGGACGCGGCAGAGGCGTGGGCTTGCTCCGCCCAGAGTTTCCGGGTGAGCAGGCTGCCGAGCGAGGTGGAGGCGAGGGCGTTGAAGTGACGACGATTCATAAAGCTTCCCGCGTGCAGGTTAGAAGATGATCTTGCCGGCAAACTGCAGTTGACGCGCCGGCGAAGTGGTGGCGGAGGTGACAACGCCGAAGGAGGTGGAGGTGGGGCTGAAGGTTTCGCTGGTGGGAAAGGCGTAGTTGGTCTGGTTGAGCAGGTTGAAGGCCTCGACGCGGAAGTCGAAGACAACGCCTTCGGGGTAAAGGGCGAACTGCTTGTGGAGGCCGAGATCGGTGTCGTAGTAGGGGTCAAACCGGACCGAGTTGCGGCCTGCGCTGCCATAAGGCTGATTGGGTGTGGGCAGGCTGAAGGCGCTGAGTTGCAGCGTGTTGATGCCCTGGTTGCCGGGTGTTTTGGTGCGCTGCGCTTTCGGGATCACGGCGGCGTTCGAGAGCTGGTTGGGCCGCTGGTTCAGAATCGTGCTGACGGACTGAAAGGCCGTGGGGGAGTAAATGATGTTGACCGGCGAGCCGCTTTGGGCGTTCTCAATGGCTGTGACTTGCCAGCCGCCGAGTACCTGCTGCAGCACTCGCGGGGCCTGGCTGCCGAACATGCGGCCCTTGCCATACGGCAGGTCATAGACGACCGAGAGGGTTTCGTTGAGGGGCTGGTTGTAGCCCGAGACGCCTCGCTCGCCGAGAGGATTGGCAAGGTTGATGCGCGAGTTGTCGCCGGCGTTGGTGTCGAGGTGGCCGCTGGCATTGTCGATGGCGCGCGACCAGGTGAAGGAGTTCAGCAGGTAAAGCCCGTGCGCGGTGCGGTGCTCGAACTTGGTCTGCAGGCCGTTGTAGGAGAGGAAGCCTGCGGGAAGCGTCTCTTCAATGGTGGGAAACGTCTTGAGCGGCCGGGCCTGGTTGTTGAGCAGGAGATTAACGCAACCGGAGGTCACCGCCGTGTTGCAGGTAGCGGTGACGGGATTGGCGCTGGCCTGGTTGTAGTCGGCAAGCACCTGCAGCTTCACGCCATGTTCGCCGACATAAGAGACTTCAAACGTCGAAGAGTGGGTGATCTCCCGTTGGACGGTGAGGTGGAAGGCCTGCACGTAGCCGGTGGGAAGATTAGCCGGGATATAGCGGGCCTGGGTGTTGGCGTAGCTCAGCGGCGTGACCACGGAGGGGCTGGTAAAGCCGGTGGGAAAGCCCTGGGCCGTCGTGCGGAAGCAGGTCTGCGTGCCGGGAACAAACGCGGCGTTCGCCTGCGCCGTGGTGCAGACGGGCAGGGCGGACGCGCCGGCGATCGAGGGATTGCCATTGACCGGAACCTGGTTGATGCTGGTGTTCACAATGGAGGGGAGGTTGTAGACAAGAAGATTTTCGCCGCCTTCGCGATTGAACTGGGCGTAGCTGATGCCGTAGCCCGCACGCACCACGGTTTTGGGATCGACGGAGTACGCCAGACCGATGCGGGGCGCAAAGTCCAGCTTCGGCATATTGACCAGGGCGCGGTTGTAAAGGGAGCCGGGCGTGGCAGTGACGAGAGTGTTGGAGGCGGGGCTGAAGTTGGAGAGCAGGTTGTTCGACTCCCACTGCGGCGTGACGAGCTCATAACGCAGGCCCGCGTTGACGGTGAGCTTGGAGTTCACGCGGATGTCGTCCTGCAGGTAGAGGAAGTGCATGCGCTGATTGAGATGGACGACCTGGTAGTTGTTCAGCTGATACTGGCTCTGCGCGCCGAAGAGAAAATCACCCAGGTAGCCGGCATCCTTTGTGCCGGTGTCGGCAGCGCTGAACTGCGCGGAGGTCAGCCCGGAAGAGCTGAAGCCGCCGG
>CAXTQE010000003.1:51368-66198 GCA_964246225.1 uncultured Acidobacteriaceae bacterium
GGTGGACTGTCCGTAGGTGGGGTTGAAGTCCTCAAGGGTGGTGAAGATCGCCTGGTACTCATAGCCGGCCTTGTAGCTGCTGCGGCCGTGGAGCAGCGTGACGTTCACCTTGGGGTTGTAGATGTAGGGATCCTGGAACTGGGGGTTGCTGGTCTGGTTGCCGAACTGGGTGTAGCCGCTGACACTCTGGCCGTTGAGGCTGCGCACGACGGTGGGATCGGTAGGCAGGCCGGGGATGCCGGTCATCAGGCTGGGCAGGTTCTGCCCGTAGGGGAACTTGCCACCGTCGGTGCGGGTAAACGCGAAGCGGGCGTCCAGGATGGCGTTCTGGGTGAAGGAGCGGGTGAGGCCGCCGGCGATCTGCTGGTTGAAGATCTGCACATTTCCATTGGAGTTGCCACCCGCCGAACCCTGAATGGCAGGCGGCGACAGGATGGCGCCCTTGTGCTGACTGTAGCGGGCAAAGGCCGTTGTCTTCTGGCTGAAGACCTGGTCAACACGCACGTCGCCCTTGTCGTCGTTGATGGTGTCGGCGGGCAGCGAGGCGTAGTTGTTCGCGAACACACCTCCCGTCACGTTGGGGGCGGGCAGCGCATTGAGAACGCCCTTGGCAAAGGAGGAAACGGTGGGATCGTTGAAGGGGACCACGCCGTTGGCGTAGATCTGCCCGGTGATGGGGTTGCGAATGGGGACGGACGTTGCTCCCTCTACGGCCTTGTTAGCCGGATTGGCCGCGAGAAAGGTATAGCCTCCGTTGGCCCTGGCCAGGGCGCTGGTGCCAGCCTGGTTGGCCGTGGGTACGGTGGCCTGCAGGATGGCGTGCACGACCTGGCGATCGCCTTCGTAGTCGGTGAAGAAAAAGGTGTGATTCTTCCAGATGGGGCCGCCAAAGGTGCCACCAAACTGGTTGCGGACGAGCGTGGGCTTTTGCGCTGCGCCGGTTAGAGGGTCGGTCGGCGCGGTGAAGGGTCCGATCGCGTTGAGAACGGTGTTACGGATGTAGTCGTAAGCTTTGCCGTGGAAGTTGTTGGTGCCGCTACGAATGCTGACGTTGATGACGGCACCGGCGGAGCGTCCGTACTCGGCGGAGTAGTTGTCGGTCTCGACGCGGAACTCGGAGATGGCATCCGGGGAGGGAGGAATGGCCTGATTGGAGAACCCCTGGTTCGAGGTTCCATAGGCATTGTTGTCGAGGCCGTCCAGCAGGAAGTTGTTGAACTCGCTGCGCAGGCCGTTGACGTTGAAGGACGCGTCGCGGCTGGAATCGGTCTGGTTCTCAAGCGCGTTGCGGCGTACGCCGGGAACGAGCGCGGCCAGATCAGCATATTCGCGGCCGTTCAGGGGAAGGTTTTCCACCTCGCGAGTGCCGATGACCTGCCCGCGTTCACTGCTGTCGGTCTCGAGCAGCGATGCGGCTGAGTCCACCGTTACTGTTTCACTGTTCGATCCCACTTTCAGCGCTACATCGACGCGCTGCCGTGCGTTTACGGTGACGGTAAAGGGCTGCGTAGTGCTGAGGTCGAAGCCGCTGGCCTCGGCGGTGACGAGATACTGGCCGATCTTGACGTCGGTGAACTCATACGCACCCTGGCCATTGGTCTTGGCAGTCACGATGGCTCTCGTCTGCTCGTCCGTCAGGGTGACGGTAGCTCCCGGAACGGAGGCGCCGGAGGCGTCGCGTATGTAGCCGAGAACGGAAGCGGTCTCAAATTGAGCGTGCAGTGCGGCGGGAGCAAGGGTGACCAGACACAGGACAGGCAGGGTCAAAAGCTTACATCTTAGAAATTCGCGCATTCCGGAGTTGTACGATGCGGCCCTAAGAGGAAGATTACAAAACGATGAGAGATGGATGAATCGCGTGTAAGGGCAACGCTGTCGAAGGCCTTGACGGACTACGTGAGAGAGTTACCAGCGCCGCAGACCACATCGGCAGGACTTTCGAAGAAGCAGAGTTGTCGGCGGTACTATCGTGCGCGGTGGCCCGCGTGCCTCGTTCAGCCGCTCAAAGAGCAGTGTCGCAGCCTCTCGGCAGGTTGCTGACACCGGACAGACTTGGCGACAGCCTGTCTACCAAATTGAAATCGTCACACTAACACTAACTAGTGTTAGGCCTTAGTGAGGTCCACTTTGTTCTACCTCGATTTGTAAGACCATCCATTACGCGGACCTACCTGGGCATGTCGCGATGCGCCGCCTTCACACGATAGCTCGCCAGCTCCAGGCGACGCTTCATCTCTTCCGCGATAAACACCGACCGGTGCTGCCCGCCGGTACACCCGAAGGCCACCGTCAAATAACTTTTGCCTTCCTTGATGTAGTGCGGCAGCAAAAATTCCAATAGCTCCGTCGTCTTCTTGAGAAACTCCTCGGTCTGCGCAAAACTCTGCACATAGTGCGCGACCTTGGGATGCTTTCCGGTCAACTCACGGAATTCTGGAACAAAGTGAGGGTTGGGCAAAAATCGAACATCGAATACCAGGTCCGCATCGGTCGGCACTCCGTTCTTGAACCCAAAGCTCATGGAAGACACAGTCAGCGTCTGCTCTGGCTCCCCACGCCCTTCAAACTGGGCATGGATGTGTGCGCGCAGCTCGTGCACGTTGAACTTCGTCGTCTCCAGAAGAATGTCCGCCACATTTCGGATCGGATCAAGCCGCTTGCGCTCCGCTCGGATCAACTCCGGCACGGTCTCCTCGCGCCCCAAAGGATGGGGCCGACGTGTCTCTGAAAATCGTCGAATCAGCGCCTCTTCGCTCGCTTCCAGAAACACCAGCCGCGTGCTTAACACCTTGCGCACCTTTTTGAGGATCGTCGGGAACCGCTCCAGACGCATGCCCTCGCGCACGTCGATCACCAGTGCCGCCCGCACAATCTCGGCCGACGAACGCACCAGGTCTGCAAAGCGTGGAATCAGATCCAGCGGCAGGTTGTCCACCGAGTAGTAGCCCAGATCCTCAAACGCCTTCAGCGCCGAGGCCTTTCCAGCCCCGCTCATCCCTGTCAAAATCACCAGTTCGTTTTGGACCGGAACAGGAACAGTGTCCGTCGCGCGCCGCCCCTTCTTCAGCACACGCTTCTCCGCCTTCCGAACGGCACCTTCATCCGCCGCCCGTTTGGGCGAGCTTGCTTTCTTCGCTGCCATGCGAGAATCCTAGCATCGTCCCAGTCGCCGGCTTGCGAAAGCTAAGCTCCCAGTGCCGGAATCCCTACGTCCATCGACGGTTGTTCCGAATCCGGCTTTGCCTGCCGCTGCATCGTCAGCTTGCGCTCCTTGTGTTTCACAGCCTGCGCCTCCACTTTGCGCAGCACGTCGTGCAGCACCGCCTGCATGTCCGTCCCTTCGCATACCGCCACCAGCGATTCGCTCGCAGCTGTCAACGTTACCTCCGCAATCTTGCGGTACTTGTCTTCGGTCAGAATCACGTGCGCGCTTACCAAGCGTGGAACAAGCTGCGCAATCCGCGCAAGCTCTGCATCCGCAAGCGCCCTCAGTTTGGGAGTAACGGTGGTGCTGCGTCCGGTATATTCCAGCTTCATCCAGTCACCTCTACGGAAGTAGATCCCTCGCGATGGTACGCGGTGGTGACTATCGTACTCGCCTTTGGTGCGTGGAGGGAATCTGCATATCCTCGCGATACTTCGCCACCGTCCGCCGCGTCACGTTGATGCCCTGCGCTTTCAACTCCGCCGCCAACCGGTCATCCGTAAACGGCTTGCGCGAGTCTTCCTCTTCGATCAGCTTCTTCACCTTGCGCTTCAGCAGCACCAGTGGCAGATCCCCGCCTTCCGGCCCGTTCACGCCCTCGGAGAAGAAGAACCGCAGTTCGTAAACTCCCTGCGCCGTATGCACATATTTGTTCGCCACCGCGCGGCTCACCGTTGAAGGATGTACTCCAATCTCTTCGGCCACCTCCTTGATCATCATCGGCCGCAACGCCTGCTCGCCGTGCTCCAGGAAGTCGGTCTGCCGACGGATGATTACCTCGCACGTTCGCACGATGGTGTTCTTGCGCTGCTCGATATTGCGTAACAGCTGGATCGCACTGCGGTAACGATCCTTCACATACTCGCGAACTTCTTTCTCCGTCTTTTTCTCGCGCATCATGCGCCGGTAGCCCCCGTTCAGGCGCAGCGTCGGCAAGTCCTCTTCGTTCATCAGCACGACATACCCGTCGTCGCGCTTTACAAACGCGACATCCGGCTCAATCAGGCGCGTCTCGGACTGGTTGTAGCGCTGCCCTGGCCGGGGATCAAGCTTGCGCACAAACTCTACCGCTGCCTGCACCTCTTCCGCACTGCGAGCGCAGCTCTTGGTCAGCTCCCGCATATCCTTCTTCTGCAGCAGGGGCAGACACTCGCGGATAATATGCGCTACCACATCGAAGATCTCCGCGTCGCGCTCACCACCCGCCTGCGTAGTTTCGCGGCGCAAGGCCGTAAGCTGGATCTGCAGGCACTCCCGCAAATCCCGCGCTCCCACGCCAACCGGGTCCAGCTGATGCATCAGTTCGCGTGCCCGCACCACGGCATACAGGCACTCGTCCCGTCGGGAGCTCTCGATGGGACCTATCTCCGCCGTCAGGTCCAGCACACCATTGAACCCCAGCACGCGGGCGTCCTGCACCTCCCAAACCCGGCTCACCCGCAGCCTGGACGCGCCTCGCTCAAACGGAATCGGCTCCGGCAACTCCGCCGCCTTCAGCGCCTGTTCCAAGGCCACCGCAAGCTCCGCATCTGTCGCCGTCAGGTAACCACACTCGTCCAAATTGCCGATAATCAACTCAGCCGCGGCCCGCGTTTCGTGACTCAGCTTTAGTGACCCCAGCTGCCAAAGCAGGTGATCGCTCAGCGTGCTGGGCTGCGCCAGGAAGTGCTCAAAAGACGGCTTGTCGTAATCCTCGAAGTTCGAGGAAGACGTTTTGAAACCGGGATCAAGGTAATCCTGAAAATAGCTGCCGAAATCGATCTCTTCAAACGGATCTTTCTCTACACGCGCCGTCTCCTCGGCCACCGCCTCCGCCGACCGCTCACGATCCCCTTCAATGCCGGCCAGCTCGTCGTACGAAGCAACGCACTCCTCAACTTCCTCAAGCACCGGATTTTCAATCATCTCGGTGTTGATCATGTCCTTCAGTTCGAGCTTGTTCAACGCGAGCACGCTGACCATCTGGACCAGGCCGGGCGTCAATACCTGCCGTTGCGAAACCTTTAAATGAAGTCTTGGTTGCAGTAACACAGGTAGCCTCTTCTTCCCAGGTCCGGCCTTGGAGCAGCTTGTTCCTTATGCTGTTGGGCTTCAGTTTACACTTCCGCAAAGCCCCGTGCGGCCCCTCCCCATGCACCTTTCGGAGGAGTGTGCCCCCTGCTTCGTGGTACTCCCGAGGTGGCGTTCAGCCCTAAAAAAAGTCTGGAAATAAAGGCTTGCACAGCACTTCCACAGGTTTGATTCCGTCCGCCTGCACACACCTCGTCTCCTCGGTGCTGGTCGTCCTTGTCCTGGCTGCCTAATCCATCGAGAACTTCTCGCCCAGGTAAATTCGCTTCACCTCCGGGTCACGGCCAAGTTCACCCGGCGTCCCCGTTTTGAAGATTTTTCCCTCGTTGATGATGTAGGCACGGTCGGTCACACTCAGCGTCTCGCGCACGTTGTGGTCGGTAATTAATACACCGATGCCTGTCGCTTTGAGCTGAAAGATAATCTGCTGCAATTCCAGCACTGCGATCGGATCGATGCCTGAAAAAGGCTCATCCAGCAGAATGAAAGCGGGCGCGATCGCCAGGCAGCGAGCGATCTCGACTCGCCGCCGCTCGCCGCCGCTCAAGGCATATCCACTCGTCTTGCGGACATGCCCCAGGTTGAGCTGCTCGATTAGCCGCTCGGTCCGCGTGCGCCGCAGCGTATGGTTCACCTCACGCCCTTCAAGCACGGCCAGGATGTTCTCTTCTACCGAAAGCTTGCGAAAGATACTCGGCTCCTGCGGCAGATAGCTGATCCCGTGTCGCCGCGCGCGCAGATACATCGGCAGCCGCGTGATGTCCACATCGTCGGTGAGCACGCGCCCTGCATCCGGCCGCACCAGTCCCACAATCATGTAAAAGCTGGTCGTCTTCCCTGCCCCGTTCGGTCCCAGCAGCCCCACCACCTCGCCCTGCGCAATCTCGAGGCTCACACCACGCACGACCTCGCGCTCGCCGTACGATTTGCCGATCGCCTCCGTACGTAAAAGCCTCATCGGTCCACCATAAAACAAATGAGCGACGGGGGTGGAATCAGGGCTTTTGCAGAGGCACCACCGTAGATCCCGAAGATGAGTTCGTCGCCCCCACAGAAGTGGACGCAAGACCGTGTTATCAGGCTTTCCAAAGCCCGCTGCCGCCGGCGCGGCGCGAGAATTACGCATTCCGCACGTAAGCGGAAACTGTGGTGATCGATTGAAGCCCAGTCTGCTTGGCGCGTAGCCTGCCTCGGGATGTTGTAACTCCATCGTGCCGCTCAAGCTTTTGCTTATGTCGCATAAGGATTTGTGAGTTCTCTTCCTTTCTGCGCAAGACTAGCCTTTGATTCAGGAGAGACACGGAGATGAGTCCAGAGCAGACTGCAAGCAAGACAGTGGTTGTCGTTGGTGGCGGTGTCAGTGGAGCACTCACCGCATATCACCTGGTGCTGGCAAACGCAGAGACACGCGTAATCGTCATTGATCCACGACCGGAGCTGGGTTTCGGCCTGGCTTACTCCACACCGAGCATGCGCCATCTGCTCAACGTTCCGGCAGGGAAGATCAGTGCTCTTCCCCAAGAGCCGAATCATTTCCTAGTTTGGCTGCAAAGTAATTTCGATGAGCACGCCACGCCGTCCACGTTTGCACCGCGCGCCATCTTTGGCCAGTATGTTCGCTGCTTGCTGGCGACGACACGCGGGATCACTCATCTGCAAAGCTCCGTTGTCGACCTCGAAACTTGCGGTAATGCGGCTATGCTGACACTGGCCGACGGCGAGAAGCTGATGGCCGACTTTGTCATCCTGGCTACAGGCAACTTCGACCCAGCAGCCTTGCCCGGCATCGACAGCGAGGCCATCGAAAGCGGAGCCTACTGCCACAATGCATGGCTGCCGACGACCTATAGCGGACTTTCACCGGATGCCGCCGTGACCCTCGTCGGGAGTGGTCTCACGGCCGTCGACGTCCTGCTCCGCCTGCGGGAACTGGGCCACTCCGGCACGATCACCGCTGTGTCCCGGCACGGCGTCTTTCCGAAGCGACACATGGCTTGTGCTCCGCTGAAGACAAAAGCAATCCCGAACGGCACGCTGCCAACCTGTCTCGCCTACCTGCGTGCCCTACGGAGCGCCATCGCCAGCGGTACCGAGTGGCGTGCGGCCATCGACAGCTTGCGCGAATCCACCAATTCTCTTTGGCTTGCTCTTCCCCTGGGTGAACAACAAAGATTTCGCCGGCACCTGCAGCGTCGCTGGGACGTGGTTCGTCATCGTATGGCACCGGCAATCGCCGACCGTATTGAGGCTGAGCTTGCGGGCGGTACGCTGCTTCTTCGTGAAGGTCATCTGCAACGGGTAACAACGCAGGCAGGCGGAGCCGAGGTCTGCCTACGGACTCAGCGTGGCGCGGAAAGAATGCACGCCGCGCGCGTCATCAACTGCACCGGTCCGAGCATGAACTACCGGAAGGTAAACTCGCCTCTGCTTACCAGCTTGTTCCGGCAGGGACTTGCGACCGCGGGTCCGCTCGGAGCCGGCTTCGACACCACTCCGTGTGGAGCTCTGATCTCTGCTGATGGTTGCGCCTCAAACACGCTCTTCACGCTTGGGCCAGGCCGTCTCGGAACCTTACTTGAGTCAATCGCGATTCCTGAGATCCGGCAGCAGGCTGTGGAGCTTGCTGCCATGTTGCCTGCTAGGCGTGTCTGAGTTGCTCCTGGCCAAATCATCGCAGGCCGACACCAACGACAGCTACTTCAGTTCGATTCCGGCAAAGAAATAACCTATCTCGAAAGCTGCCGTGTCTTCCGCATCCGAGCCATGGACAGCATTCTCGCCAATGCTCGACGCAAACATCTTCCGCAGGGTTCCCTCATCCGCCTTGGCCGGATCGGTGGCCCCCATCAACTTACGGAGGTCGGCGATGGCGTTATCTTTCTCAAGCACCATGGGAAAGATTGGCCCCGAGCTCATGAACGTCGTTAGCTCATCGAAGAAGCCACGCTCCGCATGAACGTAGTAAAAGCCTTCGGCCTGTGCCTTTGACAAGCTCATCCGCTTGATCGCCACGATCTTGAAGCCGGCTTTTTCCATCTCGGCAAGAATCGCCGCCGTATATCCCTTGCGAACCGCGTCCGGCTTCACAATGCTGAATGTGCGCTGTACCAACGTGTTTTCTCCTCAATGCGTTTCGCTTTAGTGTACCGGACCGCGATCGATCCCGACGATCTCAGCGCGGATGAGCGGACCAAATGGGCCCTGCAGCCGTCCTATCGAAATGCGCCGAACTGCCTGGATCTGGCTCGCGGGTTGCCTTGCCTGGACTGCCGACTGCCTGGTCAGCATCCGAGTCCACTCCCCGCAGCACGCCGAACTCGCCTTGATGATGGCGCTGCTCTTTCTTATCGCCTGGCTCTTCTACCGCGGGCAGCCGCGCTAAGCCCGGCCCAGCAACCGCGCCATCGTCTCCCCGATCTCCGCCGGCGACTTTACCACGTGAATGCCCGCCTCGGTCATCGCCTGCATCTTGCTTGCCGCCGTTCCCTCGCCGCCCGAGATGATCGCTCCCGCATGCCCCATGCGCCGTCCCGGAGGAGCCGTCTGCCCCGCAATGAAACCCACTACCGGCTTCTTGACGTTCTCCTGAATAAACATCGCCGCAGCCTCTTCCGCCGAGCCGCCAATCTCCCCGATCATGATGATCGCCTCGGTCTCCGGATCGTCGTTCAAGAGGCGCAGCGCGTCAATGTGCGTCGTCCCAATGATCGGGTCGCCGCCAATGCCGATCGCGGTCGACTGCCCGATGCCGCGCTGCGTCAGCTGGTAGACGGCCTCGTAGGTCAGCGTGCCCGATTTCGAGACGATCCCCACCGAGCCCTCCTTATGAATCCGACCCGGCATAATCCCGACCTTCGCCTTGCCCGGCGAGATCACCCCTGGACAGTTCGGCCCAATCAGCCGCGTCTTCGAGTTCTTCACGACCTCCCATACCTTAACCATGTCCAGCGTAGGGATGCCTTCCGTGATGCAGATCACCAGCGGGATCGCGGCCGCGGTCGCCTCCAGAATTCCATCCGCGGCAAACGGCGGGGGGACGAAGATGATGGAGACGTTCGCGCCCGTCTCTTTGATCGCGTCTTCAACAGTGTTGAAGACAGGAAAGCCGTCCACGGTCGTGCCACCCTTGCCTGGAGTTACTCCGCCGACCACGTTGGTCCCATACTCCCGGCACCCCTGCGCATGAAACAACCCCTCGCGCCCGGTAATCCCCTGCACAATCAACCGCGTGTTTTTATCGACTAAAACAGACATGTTAGACCCTTTCCTCGAGAACGGTACTCACGCTCTTAGTTTGAAAGCTAAGGGAGTACTCGAACAATTGCACGTCGTTGAGCCCTCCGCATGCTATCTTCAGTTCGTCGGAAACTTCACCAGCGACAAGAATTATGCGGACACGTTTTTCTCCAAGATGCTTAGACACCAGACCTCTATAAAGTAAAGCCTGCCCAATTACACGGTCATAGCTTTTGCTCAGCTTCAACTCGATGACAACTGGCAATCCCGAAGCATCTTTAGCTAACACATCGATACGACGATTCTGAACGGAGTATTCCACTGAGGGAGGTTGCACGGTCCAGAGGCTTAGACCCTTCTCCAAAGTCCCGAGATTCTTGGCAAGATAGTCTCGTAGATGAGCCTCTAATGCAAATTCACTATCAGCTTCGAATTCATCGGCTGCTGCTTCAAAGGCTTCGACAGTGGAAAAGCCTTTAGGTATTTGCCCGTCCTGATATCCGTCCTTATCGAACACGCCATGCTTCGTCTGATCGTAAAGCTCAAATTCTCCTACAGAACGGTTGTACAGAAATCTCGGACGGCTCGGGTGATATTTGATTGCGCGTGGATGGTTTACTGAACAGCTCCGAAGATAGCTGCCCAAAACACGTTCTTCCCACCGGTTCGGATAACGAGCAGCAATCCATCTAAAAACATTGGCATTTCGTTGCACACCACCTAAGGCGTGAAATGCCTCTTCAATCGCGTATGCAGGAGTATCGGGCAACGGCTTAGGAGTCACAATTAGTCTTTCGCCGCCTTCACCGCTAATTCAGCTGCTTCTTTCATGCTCGCGCCGATTTGCACTTCAAGTCCCGACTCCGCAATGATCTTCCGACCTTCTTCCACATTTGTACCTTCCAATCGAAGAATGATGGGCAGCGTCACTCCAAGCTTCTTTGCCGCGGCCACGACCGCCGTCGCCAGCACGTCCACGCGCAGAATGCCGCCGAAGATGTTGATGAAGATCGCCTTCACATTCGGATCGCTCAGCAAAATCCCGAATGCATTCTCGATCTGCTCCTGGTTGGCTCCACCGCCCACATCCAGGAAGTTGGCCGCTTTGCCCCCGGCATATTCGATGATGTCCATCGTCGCCATCGCCAGACCCGCACCGTTGACCATGCACGCGATATTTCCGTCCAGCTTGATGTAGTTCAACGCGAACTTAGACGCCTCGACCTCCAGCGGATCTTCCTCGGCCAAGTCGCGCAGTTCCTTCAAGTCCTTGTGCCGAAACATCGCGTTGTCGTCGAAGTTGATCTTGCAATCGAGCGCGACCAGCTTGTCATCCTTGGTCGTGATGAACGGATTGATCTCCATCAGCGTCGAATCCGTATCGACAAACGCCTTATACAGCCCTGTCATAAACCCGACCGCCGGATTGATTTGCGTCGGCTTCAGCCCCAGCTTGAACGCCAGCGCCCTCGCCTGGTACGGCTGAAATCCCACCGCCGGATCGATGTACTCCTTATAGATCAGCTCCGGCGTGGCATGCGCCACCTCTTCGATCTCCATGCCGCCAGACTGCGAAGCCATGAACACAATCTTCGCCGACGCCCGGTCCAGCACCAGCCCCAGGTAGAGCTCACGCTCAATCGCTGATCCCTCTTCGATCAGCAGTCGCTGCACCTTCTGCCCCGCCGCGCCGGTTTGATGCGTCACCAGCTGCATGCCAAGAATTGCCTTGGACGCCGCATCCGCCTCTTCAAGCGTCCGCGCCAGCTTCACGCCACCGCCCTTGCCGCGCCCTCCGGCATGGATCTGTGCCTTCACGACTACGACCTTATTACCAGCAGCGAACAGCGATTTGGCCGCCGTGTCCGCCTGTTCCAAGGTCGTCGCCATCTCCCCGTTCGGCACCGGAACGCTGTACTTGCGAAGAATTTCTTTCGCCTGGTACTCGTGAATTTTCATTAGAGGAAGCTCTCCTGGCCAAGTGCGGCGCCCGCCCATCCTACCGAAGCGTCTTCAGCCTTCGCAATCGTCATGTCCTGTAATCGCACGCTTGTCCGATAAAAGTACCGTGACCGGATCGCATGCTACCCTCAACCGCGTATGTCCAGCCTGGTCCAGCACGCCCTGAAGCGCATTGTGGAGGCAAGAGAAACGCTGACTCGTGCCGAAGCCTCGGCCCTGTTTCACTCCATGCTCACCGAGCAGCCAGCGGAACTCCAGATGGCCACCCTTCTTGGCGCACTTGCGGGCCGCGGCGAAACCCCCGCCGAAGTTGCCGGCTTTGTCGACGTCCTCCGCTCTCACGCCACATCTCTGCCTCTCACCGACTCCGAGCGCGCCTCGCTGGTCGATACGTGCGGCACCGGCGGCGACCATGCCGGCACCTTCAACATCTCCACTGCTGCCGCCCTCGTTGCCGCCGCGGCTGGAGCTACCGTCGCCAAACATGGCAACCGCGCCGTCACCTCGCAATGCGGCTCCGCCGATGTCCTTGAAGCGCTCGGCGTTCCCGTCGACCTCACCCCTGCGAAGGCCGCCGACGCCCTCCGCCGCTCTCGCTTCGCCTTCCTTCACGCGCCCGCGCATCACCCCCTCATGCGTGCCGTCATGCCCGTCCGCCGGGCCCTTGGCGTTCGCACCATCTTCAACCTCCTCGGCCCGCTCGCAAACCCAGCCGGAGCGCCCGCCCAGGTCATCGGCGTCTACAGCGCCCGCCTTGTTCCCGTCGTCGCCGAAGCGATGGCTCTCCTTGGCACCCGCCGCTGCCTCGTCGTCCACGGCACTGATCCCAACCATAGCGGAGGAATTGACGAAGTCAGCCTTGCCGGTCCCACCCACATCGCTGACGTCTTGGCCGGCAAGGTGACTCTCCGCACCCTTTATCCCGCCGACTTTGGCCTATCTCCGGCTCCCCTTTCAGCCCTGGCCGGCGGCGACGCCCAGGCAAACGCCGCTCTCCTCCGCGCCATCTTCTCCGGCGTTCCCGGCCCAACCCGCGACGTCGTTGTTCTCAATGCCGCGGTCGTCCTGGTCACCGCCGGCCTCGCCGAAGATTTCTCTTCCGCCGCCCGGCTCGCCGAGGCTACCATCGACTCCGGAAGCGTTGCGCAGCTTGTCGCCACACTCGCAGTCCACACCGAGGCCCCATGACCATCCACGCCCTTTCCGTTGTGCACTGGCTGCCCCTCTGGTTTCTCATCTTTGCTCTTTTTCTACCTCGTCTCTCGCTCCTTCTCATGTACCTGCAGCACTCGCTTGGCCACTTTGAGATTCTTATCGGCATTGTTCCGCTGCTCGTCTGGCTTTTTCTCCCGCGCGCACTCGTGCTTTACCTCATCTACCTCGACCAGGGCTTCAGTCTTTGGTTCCTCATCCACCTGCTGGTCGCGCTCTCGGTTTGGGCGGGTTCCGGCAACTACCACTCTCGCCGCCTGCGCCGCCGGGACGATCTCTAGCTTTGATAAAAGTTGATTTCGCATGCTGAGGCGACTACTTTGGCGGCAAAAGGAGTTTCAATGGATCGCGTCACTGGCATTGGCGACATTTTACTTAAAGCAAAAGATCCCAAGGCGTTGCGCGCGTGGTACGCCACTCATCTCGGCATCAAGCTGGCGAGCTACGGCGCCGCCGCGTTTCAGTGGTCTTACGAGATACCCAAAGGCACAGGCCAGACCACATGGATGCTCTTCCCCGCCACTACCGATCACTTCGGATCCGGCCCGCAGACTGCGATGGTCAACTACCGCGTTGATGATCTTGATGCGCTAATCACGCAGCTTGAAGCCGCCGGCGTCCACGTTGGCCCGGAGCGCGGCTCGTATCCCTATGGCCACTTCGCCTGGATCAACGACCCCGAAGGCAACCGCCTCGAACTCTGGCAGCCGCTCCAGCACTGACCAGGCGCTGCGGTTAGTGCTTGTTGACCATCTCGAGCACATCCTTTCGCAGCGCCAGCGAGCTAGCAACGCGTGCATAGTACATGTGCCCGCCCGGATATTCGTGCACTGTCACGCGCGATGGATCGCCCATCGTCGGGATCTGGCTCACCGTCAGCACTGACCCCATGAACGGGCAGGAAAGATCCGCCCACCCATGCGCGATCACCACCCGCAGCTTGGGGTCGGTCGTCACCGCAATGCGTAGGTCGGTCGCAGACGCCGAGCCGGCAAACGCACCGCTTCGGCTCTCGCGATCCCACGCCCGCGCCACCTGGTTCGACAGCGCGTTATAGCGTTCATCCGTCTTCCAGCCCACGGTCCGGGTCACCCAATCCACCATCGCCGTCGTGGTTGGGGCGATAATGCTCAGCAGGATGGGATCGTTGGTCTCCTGGGTCGGGTTATACGGAAACGGGTCGTAGGCGGTCACGTTGGGGTCGTACCGGCTGCCCAGTTTGCCCGTCTCGCGAAACTCCTCGCGCAGAAACGCCTGCGTCTCCAACCGGCCCCCGGACTCCCGCACAAACGTTGGATCGAGCCCGGTCATCTCCGTCACCGTCTTCACGAGGCGCGGCGTCGCCTGCGGGTCGGAGTTGCCCCGCAAAAGATCCTCCGCATACTCCCCACGCGTGTAGTCGATCACCTTCTGCATGTTCTCCTGCGTCAGCATCCAGGGCACCGGCGAAAGGTTGGGATCGCCAGCCGCAGAGTTTAATGCGGGCGAAACCATCACCAACCCATTCATGGCCACGCCAATCTGCGACTGCAGATAGCTCGTCAGCCGCGGCCCACGGTACCCGCCATAACTTTCCCCCACCAGGTACTTGCGCGACTCAAGCCGCCCATTCTTGACCAGCCAGTCGTACACAATCTTCGAGAGATACGCGATGTCCTGGTCCGGGCCGTAGAACAGCTTCTTGCTATCGACATCATTCACCAGCGATTTCGAAAAGCCGGTCCCGATGGGATCGATAAAGACCAGGTCGGTGAAGTCCAGCCACGTCCCCGGATTGTCCTTCAACGTCGCCGGATCGGACGGACTCTGCCCCTCTGCACCGAAGTCGACTCGCTTTGGCCCGATCGCCCCAAGGTTCAGATACACCGACGCCGCACCCGGACCTCCGTTGAAGGCGAACGTCACCGGCCGGTTCGGTCCATCGACGATGTACGACGTAAACACCACCTCGCCCACCGGCTTGCCTTCCGTATTCTTGACCGGCAACGTTCCCACGGTTGCTGTGTACTTGAGCGCCTTGCCCTGGAACTGGATCTCCTGCATCACATGCGCATCCGGGGGGAGACTTGGCGCCATCGGCTTGGCGATGGTCGCATCCGCGGCGGTGTCCGGAGCGGTAGCAGGAGCACGGTCGGGACGGCCTTG
>CAXTQE010000003.1:66208-68851 GCA_964246225.1 uncultured Acidobacteriaceae bacterium
GTGCACAGCAGGCGACGTAACCAAGGCAAGCAGAAGTACGGTGCGCACAAAATTCATGAAGTCAGCATACATGGCGTAAAACTCCAGACCAGGGCGCAAGAGAACGCAAAAGGTGTTGTCCGCCTGTCAGCCGTGTCATAAAATCGGTCCACCCCAGGAGTGAACCTCATGCGCTTGCTTCCGACCGCCACGCTCTGCTTCCTGCTTGTTCCTCCAGCCGTTGCCGGAGAGAGCAAAAATCCCGCCGACTATCTGCTGCGCATTCACATCTTCAACCGCAGTGAGACGACCTTCTATCACCACCGGCAGGAGGAAGAGGCGAAGGGCGAGGGGCGCGCGAACTTGTTTGAAAACGGGGAACCTCACGGCATCGACTTCTCCTTTGAATGCTCTGAAAAACTAAAAAGCTCGTTCGGCTACGAGACCTACCCGGCCAAATGGAAGAAGCCGAACCAGACTCTTGTCGTCCTCTTACCTGTTTTCGGCAAAACCGGCAGTTACTTTACCTGCGATCTGAAAACAGACGTAAAAGATTTTGCCTACTTTTCCCATAATGGGAATATGCAGTCCGAGCCCATCTCCCAGTTTAAGGCCTGGATGAGCAAGCACGACTACGATCCGGAGCACGGCAAGAACACGCCTACCAACCTGAGCGCGCAGCCTGCTACGCCACCCGCTCCGGCTGCCGCGGCTCCTCCGCCGCAAGATTGAGCCGGCGGCCCTCTGCCGAGGACGTTATAGTAGAGGCACACGGAAATTTGGGAGGAACTATGCGGTTCAGGTTCGTTGGCTTGGCACTGCTTTTCATCAGCATGCCCGCCCTTGCAGCGAAGAATAAAGGTCTCGTGGTCCCACTAAAGACCAGCACCGGCCAGGACGCCGGAACAGCGACCTTCAAGGAAGCTAAAGGCAAATTAGAGATCAAGCTCTCAGTCACCGGCCTGCCACCCGGCGACCATGGATTTCACATTCATGAGAAACCTCTTTGCGAAGGCCCTGACTTCAAGTCCGCCGGTCCTCACTTCGATCCCATCTCGCACCAGCATCACAACATTACCGTGCAGGCGGACGGTACCGGCAAGGCCACCTTCACCTTGGACTCTCTCTCCATGGGTACCGGCCAGCCGAACGACATCCTCGGCAACGGCGGCACGTCCATCATGGTCCACGAGAAGGCTGACGACATGAAGTCCGATCCCACCGGAAACGCCGGCA
Organism: uncultured Acidobacteriaceae bacterium; assembly: GCA_964246225.1. Lineage (GTDB taxonomy): Bacteria > Acidobacteriota > Terriglobia > Terriglobales > Acidobacteriaceae > Edaphobacter. The sequence goes on from CAXTQE010000003.1 coordinate 67,424, forward strand.
ACCGTATCGCTTGCGGCGTGATTCCGGGCACCCCCTAAGATCTAACGCAAACCGTCCGGAACAAACTGAAACGTCCATGCGTACACCTTACGCATGGGCGTTTACCACATTGCGATCCCCTTCCGTGGCGTCCCGGCCCGACGCCTTCCCCTGGAACGAGAGCCGGACCGAATATCCCTTGCTACCCCCCTGCCCGATCCCGCGACCTTGCCCGCCCCTCTGAGCGGTACACTGCCTGCACCCCGGAGATCGGTCGAGGCGCGTGTGCAAAGAACGCCCGAACAGCAGGCTGAGCAGGATGCGCTTGCGGCGCTCGCCTCCCGCTGCCTCGCCGGCGATCAGGCCGCCTGGCACCAGCTTGTTACCTGCCAGCACAAACGCGTCTACGCCCTATGCTTCCGCTTCACCGGCGATCGAACCGCGGCCGACGACGTCACGCAGGAAGTCTTCCTCAAGATTTACCGCAATCTTGTCACCTTCGATCCCGGCAAGGGTGGCTTTTCCACCTGGATTACCACCCTTACCCGCAATCTGCTGGTCGACTCCTACCGCCGCGCCCGCCAGGACCGCCTCACCGAGTCCATCGACGTCAGCCAGTCCCCCGACGACGACGGCCCCACGCTCTCAGAGCGCCTTGCCGATACCCGGCCCAGCCCGGAGCACCGCGTCGCCGGGCTCGAGCTCAAAGCAACGATCCAGGCTGCGCTCGCCAAGCTCTCCCCCGACCTTCGCGAGGCCGTCATTCTCCGCGACCTCGAAGACATGGACTACAAAGAGATCGCGCTCGTCCTCAAGATTCCGGAAGGTACCGTCAAAAGCCGTATCAGCCGCGGCCGTGGAGAACTGGCAAGGTTATTGCAACGTAGAGAAGGACAGGTGATGTAACGTGGCAAATTCTCATTTCTTGGATCCCGAAACGCCCGAAACCCGCGCTCCGCATTGCATCGCGTTCCAGACTTTGTTGACCGACGCCCTTGACGGCAACCTCGGTGAGATCGACCAGGCCTGGTTCGACCAGCACATCCGCAGCTGTGCCGAGTGCGGCGACCTGTTTGCCGACGCCCAGCGCGGGGCTGCGTGGCTTGATCTGCTCAAAAGCTCCCCGCCGCCCGAGCCCCCGGCGGACCTGATGGAACGGATTCTGGCTCAGACCAGCCTCGCGCCATCCATCCAGCCGGCTCCCGTGGTCGCAAGCCCAATTCCAGCGATCGTCCTACCCTGGCAGCCCCGGCCCACCCGCCTTGTCGCCAGCTGGACGCATATCCCGGCCGCCCTCTTTGAGCCGCGGCTGGCCATGACCGCAGCAATGGCGCTCTTCTCGCTCGCCCTCACCATGAATCTCACCGGCATCCAGTTTGGCCAGCTTCGTCCGACCAGCCTGCGCCGGACTTATTATCAGTCGGCCGCCGGAGTCGCCCGCTACTATGA
>CAXTQE010000004.1:0-27524 GCA_964246225.1 uncultured Acidobacteriaceae bacterium
GGCCTATCTCAAAATGGTTGCTGCCGTGGTGCCCGATCTACACGATAAAGCGAAGTTTAAAATCATGGCCGCCATCGTCATGCGCGAAATCCTTATCGGTGCGGCTCGCCGCCGGGGCGCCCGCAAGCGCGGCGGCAAGCTGGTCCGGGTCACTTTGAGCGATGAGTTGGGCCTTGGTATGACGTGGGATGAAAAGCTTGTCGATCTGGACCGCCGCTTGAACGAGCTCGGCGAGGCGGATGCGCGATCGGCCGAAGCGATCGACATGCATTTCTTCGGCGGCTGCACGGTCGCCGAGATCGCCAAGCATCAAAAGCTTTCGCCCTCCACAGTCGCCCGGGACCTGCGTGAAGGCCTGGCATGGTTGGGCCTTACGGCAGAACCGGAGGTGGCGACACCCTTGCGGAAGAGCGCGTGACGCCCGAGCGTTGGCGGCGTCTGCGAGAGCTCTTCAGGGCCGCCGCCGAGCTCCCGCCGACTGAGCGGCGAGCTTATCTGGAAGAACGCTGCGACGGCGACGCTGCGCTGCTGACCGAAGTGCTGCGCATGTTGCGCAACGATGCCGGTGTGCCGCTTGAGCACGCCGATTTGCTCGGCTTCGCCGCCGAGGCGTTCGAAAACGAGCCGGAGAACGACCCTTATCTCGGCCGCACCTTCGGCCTTTATAACTTCAAGTCCAGGCTCGCCGTCGGCGGCATGAGCTGGGTCTATTTGGCTGAGCGCCCAGACTATGGCGGCGTTGTCGCGATCAAAGTGCTGCGCGACGTGATGTCGCTGGCTCGCCGGCAGCTCTTCGAATATGAGAAGCGGCTGCTGGCGCAGATGAACCATCCCTCGATCGCGCGTCTCTACGATGCCGGCACGCTCGATGACGGCGCCGCCTTCTTCGTCATGGAATTTGTCGATGGTCAGCACATCGACGACTACTGCCGGCAACATAGGCTGAATTTGCATGAGCGGCTGGCGCTTTTTCGCCAGGTCTGCGAGGCGGTGCGTCACGCCCACGCCCGGCGTATCGTACATCGCGACCTCAAATCTTCGAACATTCTGGTGCAGGCTGATGGTGCAGTGAAGCTGCTTGATTTCGGAGTGAGTGGGCAGGCTGGCAGCGCCGGAGAAACCGCGCCATCCTCGTCCTACATGACGCTGGTCTATGCCGCGCCCGAGCAGATAAACCATGAACTGGCGGAGGCCTCTACCGATGTTTATTCGCTCGGCGTGCTGTTGCAGCAGCTCCTGACCGGCCGTCTGCCCTTTGCGCTGGCCGGTAAGACGACGGCAGAGATCCGCTCCATTGTTCAGACGACACCGCCACTCGAGCCTTCGGCGGTGCTGTTAGAGAACAGCGCCTCACCTCCAACCACGCAAACTCAAACCGACGATAGTCCCTCCGATCCAGGAGTCGACATCCGCTCCCTTGGCCGCATGGATCTGCAAGATATTGATCACATCTGCGGCAAGGCGCTCGCTAAAGACGTGGCGAAACGTTATCCCTCCGCCGAGGCCCTCGTCCGCGATATCGAACGCTTTGAGCAAAAACAGCCGCTCGAAGACTTCACTCCCGACCGCCGTTACGTGGCCGGTCGCTTTTTGCAGGGCCACTATCGCCCTCTCCTGGTCGCGGCAGCGGTTCTCTGCTGTCTTGCCGGTCTGGCCGGCTTCTACACCTACCGGCTGAACCAAGCCCGCAAAGCGGCGCTGGCGGAGGTCGCCAGGACCGACCGCGTCGAGAGATTCATGGAGCAGCTGCTAACCGGCGATGACCCAAACAATGGACCATCGCTCGATCTCCGGGTCATTACCGTTCTCGAACAGGGAGTCCGCGATGTCCAAGCGCTTAATACCGATCCGCCGATTCAGGCCACGCTGTACGAGCTGCTGGGCGGTCTCTTCGGCACGATGGGCAGCTTCGACAAGGCCGAGCCGCTTTTTCGGTCCGCGATCGAGGAACAGAAGAATATTTATGGGGAGGACTCGGCGCAGGTTGCCGACACTCTCGCCAGCTGGGGCATGATCCGTGAGAAAGAGGGCAAGACAGGCGAGGCCGAGACGATGCTCCGGCAAGCCATGGCTATTGATGCGCGGAAGCTACCGCCAGCGCATTCGCAGGCCGTACAGGCCGGCATCGGCTTGGGCTTGATTCTAACCAATCGCGGCGCTTACAAGGACGCCGTCTCCCTTCTTGAGCGGGAGGTCGCGCTGGCCTCTGGCAAGACTGGCATGCCCTATGACCTGTCGTCCGCCCTGAGCAACCTTGCCGACGCTCATTTCTACCTCGGTGAGCTCGACCAGGCCGCAAGCTTGTACGAGAGGGCGATCGCCATCGACAGCAAGCTCAAGGGTGATGAAAACATTGACCTGGCCGAAGACCTCATGTCCCGTGCAGCACTCGACGAGCGGCTAGGGCGCTTCGTAAAGGCGGAAGGAGAAGAGCGGCACGCGCTCTCGATCGAGCAGCACTGGTATCGCAACACCGATCAGCCGACGGTGGCTGGCGCCATGACCATTCTGGCGCAGACGCTTGTCAAGGAACACCATGCGCCGGAAGCTCTGTCACTTGCCGAGGCGTCCCTCGCGATGCGCCAACGACTTCAAGAAGCGCCCGATGCGGGCTTTGCCCATAGCTGGAACGCCTTGGGACAAATTCATAAGGAGCTCGGCGACCTGAAAGCCTCTGAAAACGACCACCGGCAAGCTCTGGCCATGTACCGGCAATTCCTGCCCGGTCCCAGCTATCAGGCCGGCATCTCCTTAGACAATCTGGCCGCCCTCAGCTTCGACCGCGGCCGGTACGAGCAGGCAGATGGATTTTCCCAAGAATCTCTGAAGATGCTAACGGCGAAGCTGCCGGCAAGCGACCCGATCATCGCGACGGCGGAAGTTCACTATGCCCGCTCGCTCGAAGCTCAGCAGCGGTTCAGTGAAGCGGAAGTTCAGTACCTGGCCGCCTACGCCATTCTGAAACAGCAAAAGGAAGGCCGCGACGGTGATTTGAAAATCCTTCGCCGCTACCTGGTTACTCTCTACCGGGAAAAGGAACAGCCCGAGAAGGCCAAAAGCTACGAGTTCTGAGTTTTTCAGAGGGCCAGCGGATGACGGCTTTTACTACCACCGCCATCCTCCGTTTACTTGTTGGGCACGAAGTGCCGTGGTTCCATGTTCCTTGCTGAGTTTGCCCATTCTGGGTGCTGGTGAGCGGAACACCATAAGAGGCGGGTGATTTCCATCCGGTGTGTTGAAGGTGCGGCCATTTACATCTTGAAACTTGTCTGCCATGAGGATGTCCTTATCGACAAGCGGGGTTAGATTAACGAGAACCACGCTACCGTCCTCGCAGGACGGCGGGTAGTCGATCACCCAATATCGGGTTTGTCATACCCGATGCCTGCTTAGACATGCGCGAACTGAGGTACCTTTCTGTCATGCAGGACGGCTTGATCGTCAAGGGATCAGCTAGAGCTATGGTGACCCCCCGTTTCGAAATTGTTGACTGTGTCTCTTAGACTAAAAGGAGCTTCTCCTACCCCCGACAACTCCAGTTGTCAGAGACAAATTCCAGAACGTAGCGTTCGATATGAGCTACGCTGCCGATGCAGAAGGTGGAAAAGAGTCCAACACGCAGCTTGGCAGAGCATGCACTGGTGATGCATCGATCTGTGGACAATCTCGTGGTCAATACTGCTGGGCGGCGGCTGCTACGCATGGATTTGGGAAGTCGGCATTCCACTGAGTTGCGGCACGCAGCGCACTTTGATTTACCTGGGTTCTGCCTATGGTTGATGCCGCGAGGGAAATCAGGCCTTGAGGTCTGACCATGGCGATGCGGGTAAAAGAGGAGAGAGCAAGCGAATGCCCGCCCGGTAACAGGGCGGATGCGGACCTTGTGTCCGACGCGAAAGTGAGCCCACTTCTCTCTGGTCTTCCTTCACGAGAGAACATGACCAACTGGCCTCAGCCCGCAGACCAGATGAAGGCGGAGCAATCCGCCGGTGCAGCGTCCGCATACCTCCCCACTGGCACCAAGTGATTGGCGCTCAGTGTCGAGGGATGTTCGCCGGCTCCAGGTGCGTATCGTGAAGGCGGTGGAAACGGGCAGATGGGGCAGGGTGAAAGCCTTGCAGCGTCTGCTCACAACCTCGCGGAGCGACAACCCCTCGGTTAGGGTGGTTGTAAGGCGACTTGCCTGAATTGAGGTTGCTAGGGCTGCCGCCAGTCAGGCTATGCCCATCCGTCGTCGCAGAGGGGTGCCCAGTGGGCTACGGCGCTTTGGGAGGGGGGCGATCTTCGCGGGTTCTCAGGAGCCGCCAAAAGGTTCCGGCGGACGTGCGGCGGCTGCCGAACGAGTCAAAAGAAACTTCATTGATGGCACGTGTTGCAATCCTGGCCGCCACGGCGACGAGAAGCACGATCCCCGGTGCTTGCGGCAATCCTCGCGGTTGGACCGTCAGGATCATCCCGGCCGATGCCGACGGAGAGTCCATCCAAGGAATAACCTAGTGCGATATCTTGAATGTACACAGAGTTCAAAGCGGGACGGCCCATGGACGTGTTTGACCTTGATGGCAGAATGCTGGAGGACTACCAGCGGTTCGCGCGATCCTTTACGCAGATACGGGCGAAGGACATTCAGGCTGGCGTGATCGAATCTACGCCAGCAACCACTTCTGGCCGGACCCGCTGATTTCGATAAATCCAAACTTCGAAAGGGTGCATACGTCACTGATTTGGCCGCTGAGGGCGTTCTCCACGCGTCTACGGCCCAGATCTTCCATGTTGATGGCAATCCCATGAGGCTCCATCGTCATCAGGAGGAGTCGGTAGCAAAGGCACACCAATGCAAAAGCTTTGTCGTTACGACGGGGACCGGGTCAGGCAAGTCGATGTGCTTTTTCATACCGATCCTGGACGCTGCCGTTCGAGCAAGGGTCGCTGGAGAGAAGCCTCGGACCCGCGCCATCATCGTCTATCCGATGAATGCCTTGGCGAACAGTCAGATGGAGGAATTGAAGAAGTTCCTTAGCCATTCCGGACTGCCGGAGCATCTCCGCCCCACCTTCGCACGTTACACGGGACAGGATGACGCCGCAGACCGCCAGGCTATTCGGGACGGAAAACCCGACATTCTGCTGACCAACTTCATGATGCTCGAATTGCTCATGACCCGCCAGAGTAGCGACGACCAGCAGGTGATTGAGAACGCTCAAGGGTTGGACTTCCTGGTTCTGGACGAACTCCATACCTATCGCGGTCGTCAAGGCGCAGACGTAGCCATGTTGATGAGGCGAGTCCGCGACCGTGTATGCCGCGACCACAGTCCAATCTGCATAGGAACCTCAGCAACGATGGTCACCGAGGCCGAAGGAACGGACACTTCAGCAAGCGTTGCGAGGGTAGCGTCACTTCTCTTTGGGACCACTATTGGCCCCGATGACGTTGTCACAGAAAGTCTTAAGCGGGCAACGGACGAGAGGTGGAACTCTGCCTCAATACGGCCAAAACTTAGCGCCGCTATCGACGCCAATTTCCCGGCGGCTCTGACGGACGAGGAACTCAAGCTGCATCCCCTCGCTATCTGGACGGAATTGGAAATCGGACTCGACGACCAGAAAGAATTGAAGCGTCACAAACCGATAACCCTGGGTGAGGCCGCCGAACGGCTTGCTGAACATAGCGCCTCCGATCCCGATCGTTGCCGCCAGCAGCTGCGCAAACTGCTTATCTGTATGAGTCTCCCGGCGGAACAACGTGGCTCGCCCGGGCACAGGGCGTTCCTCGCTTTCAAACTCCATCGCTTCCTTTCCGGCGCTCGCTTCGTCTACGCCAGTCTCCATGCATCGGACCGCGCGATCACCTTGGATGGCCAGCTCTTTCTTCCCGGCGATGAAAAGGCACGACTCTTCTCTACCTTTTTCTGTCGCAACTGCGGCCAAAAGTTTCATCCCGTCACTCTGCTCAAGGGTGCTATCAGGCAGTTCCTGCCTCGTGCAATCGATGCCTTGCCCGACGACGACACCGACGGCCATCGGCAAGACGGGTACCTCATGCCGGTCCCTAGCAACGCCGATGATCCCGAATTCACCTTTGGCGGCAACCTAGATGACTACCCTGATGAGTGGAAGGAGCTTGACAGCAAGGGCCAGGTTCGCCTCCGACCGAATCGGCGGTCACAGTTGGCAATGAGTTTTCGTGTACTGCCGAACGGGGAATGCTCCGGAAGCGGCCGCCTCGCCTGGTTCCTTCCAGGTAAATTCCGGCTCTGCCCTGCATGCCTTGATCAGCCTGTGGTTCAAGGACGCGAGGTCAACAAGCTGGCTGGACTGTCGGCTGAAGGCAGAAGTTCAGCTACAACCCTACTGATCTCCAGCGCCCTACGGGCGATGCATGGTCCCCCCGCCCAGCTCCATCAGGACAGACAGAAAGTCTTGGCTTTCACTGACAACCGCCAGGATGCTGCACTGCAGGCTGGGCACTTCAACGACACGCTTTTCGTGATGCTCTTGCGGGCCGCTATTTTCGCTGCGGTTCGAAAGGCGGGGCCGGACGGATTGGCCCATGAAGACTTCGGCCGCCGGGTACAGGCGGCGCTAGGATTCACCGCGCTCAACAGGGACCGACGTAAAGAGTGGCTGGCCGACCCAGCCACTCTGGGCGTCGCACTGGGCAATGCAGAGAGAACTCTCGGCCGCGTGCTTGCATATCGCGTATGGGCTGACCAGCGACGTGGCTGGCGCTTTACCAACCCGAATCTTGAGGACCTCGGCCTCATCCGTGCGACCTATGTCGGGGTGGAGGAGCTTGCTGCAGACGACGCCGCGTTTGCCGCCAGTAGAGTCCTTCGGGGCGCTGCTCCGAGAGAGCGAATTTCATCAATCAATCTGGTTCTGGAGGCACTCCGCCAATCACTGGCCATCGCGAGCGAGTCTCTTGAAATGACGGAAATCGAGAGTCTGGCCAGTTCCTCCAGGAGCGTTCTTAGAGACCCGTGGAGAATATCTCGGAACGGAGAGCGCGTCGCAGCAGTCCTGATGGTAGAGGTTCCGCGCGGTGGGCCGAGGACATCTCAGGATGACGCTGCGATTCTGCGCGCAGGGCCAATGAGCTCACTTGGTAAGAAGCTAAAAAAACTCTGGGAATCCATACTCGAAGTGAAGATAAAACCTGCTGACTACAGCTCGGGTCTGAGGGAACTCCTAGATATCGCCAGGGTCAACGGTCTGGTTCGCAGAGTTGCCACCGTCTACGACGAGGACGGCTGGCAGCTGCAGCCTGAGGCAATACGCCTGGTTGAAGCCGATGGTCGTCGGGATGGACGGCCGATCAACCAGTACTTCGCATCGGTTTGCCGCACGATCGCTGCCGAGCTGCAATCCGGAGGAAGTGGCCTCTTCGGAGCCGAGGGTCGCGAGCACACTGCCCAGGTTGCTCAGGAACTCCGGTTGGCCCGGGAGCGTCGCTTTCGTTGGGGTACAGATGATCAAGCCGAACTCGCAGCGACTAGCGAAATATTGCTCGGAAACGGCGAACCTTCGACAAGGCTTCCGGTGCTCTTCTGCTCTCCGACGATGGAGCTTGGGGTCGACATCTCGTCTCTGAATGCTGTCTATCTCCGAAATGTCCCCCCCACCCCAGCCAATTACGCTCAGAGATCTGGTCGCGCTGGTCGCGCTGGTCAAGCTGCTCTTGTCGTGACTTACTGCGCAGCTCAAAGTCCCCATGACCAGCACTTCTTTTCACATCCAGCGGAGATGGTCAGTGGGATTGTGCGTCCACCTTCACTGGATCTGGCCAACCGTGATTTGATAACGTCCCACCTCCATGCCGTCTGGCTTGCAGAATCGAAACAGAGGTTAGAGGCATCAATCATCGACATTCTCGATCGTGGCGCGGAGGGAGATGATTTGCCCCTCCGCACGAACATTCAGGAAGTCATGACCGAGCCAACGTTGACACTCCGAGCTCAGGCACCGATGCTGCGCATCCTGACGACAATTGCCCCATTGCTCACGCCAGAGAACGCAATGTGGTTTATTGATCCCAGTACCTTCGTTCGTCAGGTATCCAGCAAGGCGTACTCACACCTTGACCAAGCATTCAATCGATGGCGGCAGCTGTACTTGAGCGCCCGAGTCCAGTTGCTCGAATCGCAACGGAAACTTGCAATGCCTGTAATTAGTCCCGATGAACGCAAGCAAGCAAAGCAGGCGCATGACCAAGCCATTGATCAGATCACGATCCTGGAGCGCCATGATCAATCAAGTAATTCAGACTTCTACACGTACCGTTATCTGGCAACGGAGGGATTCCTCCCTGGATACAACTTCCCCCGCCTCCCGCTGTACGCCTATGTACCCACAACCGGCTCTGGTGGCCCCAAGGCGGCCTACCTGCAACGCGCACGATTCTTGGGTATCTCAGAGTTTGGGCCACGTAGCTTGATCTACCATGAGGGCCGCGCTTTTCGCGTCTACAAAGCCAAGCTGACCTCCGAATCCCGATCGCCCGATGGCACAGCGCTCAAGCCGCAGACCTTGTACTTGTGCCCGTCGTGCGGAGGTGCACACCAAATCAAAGCCGAACTATGCCATGCTTGCCATGCTTCGATGTCTGGAGTCGCGGGTATACCCAACATTCTGCGGATCGACAACGTCGAGACGCAATCAACCGAGCGCATCACTGCGAACGACGAGGATCGTCAGCGCCAGGGTTTCGACATCCAGACAGTCTTTCGTTGGCCCGAAGAAACCCGCGATTTGGCTACGTCCATTCTGCGAACCCACGGATTATTGCATCTTTTTGCGTAGTGTTGAGCAGTTGGCCGACGAACGTCGACACTTTAGATTGACTCGTAATCAGATAAGTTTGATCAATCCCAATACGAAAACTGCCCCTGTGTTTCGCTCGGCTATGGATGCCGAACTTACCATGCGAATCTACAGGCACGTCCCCGCTCTGTATCGCGACATTGAAGACGGCAATCGATGGATTTATCGTTCATGGCGATGTTTCACATGTCAAACGACTCTCATTTATTTCGTACCGCAGAGGGATTCGCTGCGCTCAGCCTGTCACCCAAAGACGATGGCGAGGAGCTCGAAGTAGACCATTCGGATGCAACACGCTGGTTGCCCCTCTACGAAGCAAAGCTCATCCATTTGTATGACGATCGCTGGGCAACATACGATCGCATGGAAAGTCGCAATGTGGCGGTGACAGAAAAGGTATCGCCAGTCTTCAAAATCACACCGCGATATTGGGTTTCGGAGCGAGACGTGAGTGATCGACTGAAAACAAAGACGTGGACGCACCAATGGCTCATCGGATTCCGCGACATTACCAACACGACAAATGAGCGGACCGTCATCGCGGCAGTCCTGCCGAGGGGTGCCACCAAGAACAAGTTGCCCCTCTTTTTGTTCCCAGTGGACCTCACTTAACTTGCGGTCTATTGTCGAATCTGAGCAGTCTAGTGCTCGATTACGTTGCCCGTCAAAAGCTTGGGGCAGTCTCCTTGACGTATTTCTACTTCAAACAGTTTCCGGTTCTATCTCCGAACAACTACACCGAAGCCGACCTACTATTCATCGTCCCCCGCGTCCTCGAACTCACCTACACCAGCTACTCAAGGACCCCGTTCGCCCGCGATCTCGGCTACTCCGGCGATCCCTTCGCGTGGAATGAAGACCGCCGCGCCCAGCTTTGGGCCGAACTCGACGCCTGGTACGCCGGCGCTTACGGGCTCTCGCGCGACGATTTTCGCTACATCCTCGACCCCAAAGATGTGATGGGTCCGGACTACCCGTCCGAGACCTTCCGCGTTCTGCAAAAGAACGAGATCGCCAGGTTTGGTGAATACCGCACCCAACGCCTCGTGCTCGCCGCCTGGGACCGTCAGGCCGCAGGCCTCACGCCGTTGAGCGAAGTACGAGACACGGCGGTCAAGCTGCCCGAGTCTCAGCTTCCCAAACCACCTAATTACGACGACTTGCCAGACGGTTCGTGGACCATCCATCGTGTCGAGCGTACGTCCCCGCCGTACCAGCTGCTCGCCTACTTGCCGCGATCCTGGCGGAGTTCCCGCAGCCGACACCTCAGGACAAAATCGGTTTGATCTACTACTACGCAAGCAAGCCTGAAAAGCTCACACCTATGTTGCAAGGCAAAGAACTTGCCGCTTGGCTCCGACTGGTGGGTAGCGACGCCCAGCCGCCGAGCACGAAGACACTACAGATGCCCGTGCGAAGCGACCTGCCCTTCGCCGAGGCGGTGAATTGGCTGAGCTCGCGGAACGCACTAGGGTGTATCGACTAATTGTGCGAGCCATCTCCAGCAGCAGGCGAGTGTGACTGTGGCCTGGAAGTTCTGTTTGAGCTTGTCGAATGGTGTGGCGAGCCTGCGGAACTGCTTGAGGTGGGCAAAGGTCCTTTCGATGCGATTGCGTTGTTTGTAGAGCGTTTTGTTGAGGGATCGCTGCACCAGGCGCATGCGTCGGGGCGGTATGACGGCCTCGATGCCAAGTCCGGCAAGATGGTTCAGGATGGCATCGGTGTCGTAGCCCTTGTCCGCGAGCACGGCTTCGGGCCGCCGCTCGCCGAGCAGCGCGAGGGCCTGGGTGCAGTCGCTGGCCTGGCCGCCGGTGAGCACGAAGCCGAGCGGCAGGCCGAGCGAGTTGGCGAGCAGGTGAATCTTGGTCGTCAAACCTCCTCGACTCCGCCCCAAAGCGCTCTCCTGAGCCCTTTTTTTCGGGCCGTCGCGGCCTGTTGGTGTGCCCGCACGACGCTGGAATCGATCATGACGTAGCGGTTCTCGCCGTCCCGGAGCAGGTCGGCGAACACCCGGTCCCACATCCCAGCCGCGGCCCATCGTGTAAAGCGCTTGTGCACGCTCTTGTACTTGCCATAGCGCTCCGGCATGTCCTCCCAGCGCATACCGGAGCGCAAAACCCAAAGCACGCCATGCACAAACAAACGGTCATCCGCAGCAGGCCGACCCACCATCCCCGCACGCCCAGGCAGTAACGGCTCAATCCGCCGCCACTGCACCTCCGTCAACTCATAGCGACCAACGCCCATCCCTCTACTGCACCAAATCCCAAGCAACCAGCAAAGTCGATTAGTCGATACACCCTAGGCGAGAAACTCGGCCAGCGCACCTGGCGAAGAGGGATCACTGACTCAGGGCTGCCTCTTACCGGATGGCCCGAAGGGCGTGCACGATTCGTCTCCGCCATCCTCAAGTCAGTTGGCTACCAAGCTCTTGGCTCGAATGTCGCACATGAAGATGCGGTCTGGGAGGAACAGAAGCGTGCGTGATCTCTTCCCCAGAACGAGGCTCATGCTTTCCGAGTCAGCGGGTGCTGCCGACAAGCCGCGCTTCTGGGTCGAGCGCTTCTGTGTGTGGGGCGAGGGCAACAGGCTTGTACGTGAGATCAGCTTCAAGCCGGGGCTCAACATCATCTGGTCGCCTGATTCATGGAGTGAGGACGACCCCATTGGCCACGGAGCAGGAAAGACCACCTTCTGCCGATTGCTCCGGTTCTGCCTCGGGGAGAACTCCTTCGGATCGAGCGAGCAGCAGGACCGAATCAGGGCATCATTCCCAGCTGGCAAGGCCGGAGTGGAGATTAACATCGACGGAGTCAGATGGGCGATCATCCGACCATTCCGGCGCTACAACCGTGAAAATGTCGTTCGAGATGCGACCCTGGAGCAGGCTCTATTAGCCGACCATTCCACGGGCACAATGGCCACCTTTGTCTCGGCAGTACAGTCGACATTCTTCAACGGCGTGCACAAGCTTCTTCCCCAGAAGGTGAGCGAAGAGGAGGTCTGGGAAGCGGCACTGGCATGGCTCAGCCGAGATCAGGAGTGCCGCTTTGATGGCCCTCTCGACTGGCGCCACGCTCACACAGATTCGGAGTCGACCGTCCGCAACTTGAGGCTGGAAGAGCGCTCCCAGGTAGCCCGCGCCCTTCTCGGCTGCTTCTCCGCAGATGAAGCTAGGTTAGAACAGGAACTCGCCGCACCTGGGCCATCGACGTCTGAGATCGAGGCGGATCGACTGGCATGGGCAATCAGCAGACAGTAGACGCAACTTGCCAAGACTCTCGGATCAGATGCGCACCTCGGAATCAGCGGCCTAGACGCGGACATGCTTGAGCATCAGGTCCATGAAAGATTTTCGGGCCTCACAAAGACGGCGCGTACGGCGCTTCAACTGGCCCGACAGACCGCCTTCACTAAGTATCGACGAGCATCGGAACGGTTACGCGAGTCCGAGAAGGTCTACAACGCGCAAGCACTGGTGCATACCGGCAACAGAGGTCTGCTCGTTGAAAAGCGTGGCATCGTGGAGCATCACGCCGCAGCTGAAACGTTCACTTCAAAGCCTGCGTGCCCAGTGTGTTCAGTGCCGCTGGACCGTATCTTTGAAGAAGGGTGCCCGTGCAGCACGATCGATGCGGACCTCGGACTGATTCAACAACGTCACGTCCAAGCCGTTGAAGATCTGAGGATGGCTGTGGCTGCTGAAGCAGGTTCCAAAGAACAACTATGGCATCTGAGTCAATCCGTGCTTCAGGCGAAAGATGCTGAGGAGTCGGCCGCGCAGGCCCTCCAAACCGCCGAGGTAGAAGGGAATGTAGCGATGAGTGGTTCCGAAGAAGGATCTCGGCTGCTAGACACCATCGAGACCGTGCGGGGGCTAATCCTGGATCGGGAGTCAGCCCCTGGCTCGGATCGAGGTGGATGGACAGAAGGCACGCGACCGGACCAGTCAACTGAAGAGTCTGCGGGCTAGCAGCCGCCGCGCGGTCCAGGAACTGTCGGCTAGATTCGACGATGTCTTGCGTGAGTTGTTCCCGGACGAGGTTACAAGCGAGATCTCTTTAGAAGGGCCGGTTCTACAGCTGAAGGTTGGTCCCGGAGATCGATCCACGGCAGCGATCGATTCTTGGAAGGCAGTTGCCTTTGACCTCTCGGCGCTTACCCTATGTTGTGAAGGCGTTGCACAACTGCCAGCCTGGCTCCTACACGACAGCCCAGGGAGGCCGATCTTGGGGAGTCTATCTACGAGAGGCTCTTCGCATTCGCGTCGACGCTTGAGCAGATGGCTCGATTCCAATACATCGTTACGACTACGACGCCACCTCCCGTGAGTATGAGACAAGAACCCTACCTTCGCGCAACACTAAAGGGTGGCCCCGCGTCGGAGAGACTCCTGCGATGCTCACTCTAGCTGCTCTATCAATTGGGTGTAGACGGTGACACCGCAGCGGGATTATAGATCTCGAATCACCGCCCAGCTTCGCTGCTCGCGTCGAGGCCAACAAGGCCGCATACGACAACGGCTACCGCTTGCTCCGCGAGCCGGACAGCGCATGGCTCCGCTTCGGCTCCACCACCGCCCCCGGCGACATCTTTATCGCGTACTCATCATCCGGTGCATGGCTGCTGTCACTCCAGCACACCGGAGTCGCCCGCGAGTTCGGCCCATCCGCATGTCCCGGCCCCGGTATCTCCACACAACTCCTACCTATCCTACCCGAACTCCACCGCGCGATCGCCCGCACGTACCAGCTCAGCATTAGCCTGCCGCAACTCCCGCTGCAATCCTTTCTAGAGCAGACCGCCGACCTCTCCCGCGAGACCGAAGCCGAGCGCACCGTGATTGTCCGCGTCGGCCAGGACATCTTCCGTCGGGCTCTGATGGAGTACTGGAACGGCACCTGCCCGCTCACCGGCATCACCGATCCAGCGCTTCTCCGCGCCTCCCACATAGTTACCTGGGCTGAATGCGAGAACGATGCCTTACGCTTAAACGTATACAACGGGCTTCTCCTTTCATCCCTGTGGGATGCCGCCTTCGACGCGGGGCTGGCTAGCTTCACAGCTGGTGGAAAGCCCATAGCGTCGAACGCTCTCAGTTATCAGGCGTCCGAAGCTTTGGATCTCAACAGCGGTCCAGAATTGCATGGGCTGACAGCGCTGCATGACGTTCACTTAAGAAGGCACCGCGAGAAGCACAAGCTTACTGAACGCGACAACTAACCGAGCAACAACTTACTCTCACGAACACGAGGCCCGCCATGTTTGTAGTGGAAGAAAGAGCCCTGACTCCCATGAAGCCTCGCAACGCCGAAGATGAACTGTTCAAGCTGATGTTGAACAGTTGAATCAACGCGCCCCGTGAGCGGGTGTCAGGATACGGTATACGCTATCGTGACGCAACATGGGTGTTTTGCTACGAAAAGGCGGTTCTAGGCAACTACTGAAACGTTCTCACAAAGCCTCCTTTGCAAGCACGAGGCGATCTGGTACTCTCAACCGGCTACCCGTAACGATGACGTTGCGCGATGGGCATGCCGATAGTGCTGCGGAGATTGTCCTATAGCCTTTTTGAAAGCCGTGCTGAAGGCGGCATCCGATTCATAGCCGACAGAATGAGCGATTCTCAGGATGATGTGGGATGTGGTCTTTAGCCGTTCGGCGGCGAGCTGCATTCTCCAGCGTGCGAGGTACTCCATGGGGCTGATCCCGGCTACTTGCTTGAAGCGACTAGCGAAAGCCGACCGGGACATGCGGGCCCTCTTCCCGAGCTCCTCCAGAGTCCAGCGACGCGAGACATCGCCGTGCATCGCCGCCAACGCTGCACAGAGCTGAGGATCGGCCAGAGCAGAAAGCCACCCCATTCCCCGATCTTCGTTCGTGGCCAAGTGCAAACGCAGAACCTGAATCAACATGATGTGGGCCAAGTGCTCGGCAATGAGGGAAGCACCTGGATTATGCCCCTGAAGCTCCCGTTCGAATCGGTCCAGCGACCAGCGGAGTACCGATGCTTGGTCTGACGATTCACGGACAGACACTACAGCGGGCAGACTCGCGAACAGGGAACTTGCCTGTTCGCCCGAAAACTCGAAGCGAGCTCCGACCAGGGAAAACTCTCCCCCGTCATTGCAGATACCGGTACGGTCACAACCCTCGGTGTAGACCGTCTCTGCCGGGGTCCTCGGCAGAGAAAGATTGCTCGCCAGAAGAAAAGGACGTCCGCTCGGAAGCAGAAAGCAGTCGCCGACTTCCAGTTTCTGAGGTTCCCCACCATCCTCAACAGCGATCCAGCAGGAGCCTTTCGTAATCGCATTGAACTTGATGTACTCATGCGCGGGAAACTGTATCGCCCAAGCTCCCGCAGCCTTAAGACCAGCGGTTACATAGGTCTGTGGCTTCAATAAAGCGAGCACCTCTGACAGTGGTTCCATGTTTATTGGACGCTAGAGCAAGAATTATAGATTCGCTCGAATGCGGCGTCTTGAGAAGAGGGCTATCTTCGAAACAGTCTTCTTCCGGGAGACCAAACGTCTGATCCCCGCAAAGGTGCACATCACGGATTTGGAGACCAGGAAGGGTTAAGTGGCCGATCTCAGAAACGTTTACACGCGCTACCTGGCCTGCTGCAACGAACGCCGCTTCTCCGAGCTTGCTGAGTTCGTGCATGATCCCATCCGGTTTTGTGGTGAAGTAACGCCGCTAGTGGATTACACAGGAATGATCGATTCGAACGTCGAAGCGATCCCCGACTTTCACTGGGTGATTGAGGATCTTGTGACGGATGGCAGCTTGGTTGCGGTACGCCTCCAAGACTCGGGCACACCGCAGTCCATTTGGCTTGGAAATTCGCCTACGGGACAGTCCATAAGATTCCAAGAATTCGCTTTCTATCGTTTCAAGGACGGCAAGATCGCTGAAATGTGGTTCTTGCTCGATCTCCATTCCATTCAGTCGCAATTACAACGTCTGCCCGCAAATGCAGAGTAATCGAAAGGACTACGCCTTGCCGCAACGTACATGGTTTATCACGGGAGTAAATAGTGGCTTTGGACGCATCATGACGGAGCATCTTCTGGAGCGCGGCGACCGCGTCGCCGGTACGGCTCGCAAGCTGGAACAGCTGGATGATCTCAAGGCCAAATACGGTCAACGGCTATGGCTTTCCTACCTCGACCTCACGGACACCTCTGCTATCCGCAAAGTCGTAGATGCGGCCTTCGCGCGTTTTGGGCAGATCGACGTGATTGTGAACAATGCAGGGTATGGTCTCTTCGGAGCTGCAGAAGAGGTGAGTGACGATCAGATCCGGCATCAGATCGACACCAATCTTATTGGCTCTATCCAAGTGGTCCGCGCCGCCCTGCCACACCTGAGAGCCCAAGGCGGCGGACGGGTTCTCCAAGTGTCTTCGACGGGAGGCCAGTTTGCATTCCCTACCTTCAGCATGTATCACGCAAGCAAGTGGGGCATTGAAGGATTTATCGAGTCCGTCGCTCAAGAGGCAGCTGCTTTCCACATCGGGTTCACGATCGTGGAGCCGGGCGCGACGGGAACAAACTTCGTATCAGGAATGATCAGTCCTCCGGTGATGGACGTTTACGAGAACACTCCCGTAGGCGATGTGCGTCGAGCTGTCGCCAACAACACCTTTCCCATCCCAGGCGATGCGGTCAAAGTCGCTCTTGCCATGATCGATTCCGTCGATACGGACCCTGCTCCCCTCCGGCTGCCTCTCGGAAGCGACACCTATACATTGGTACGCGGAGCTTTGCAGCAACGACTTGCCGCTCTCGAAGCACAAAAAAAGATCGCGCTTTCTGCTGACACAACTCCGATTGTCTCTTAGGTTGTGAGTAAACCATGGCTTCTCGCAAACGAAGGATAACGAGAGCTCTTCTAATCGAGAACGCGGTGTGCAGGGTCGTTGGCGGTCCGCGTTCTCGCAATCAATTCTCGAATGCTATGAACGGCTTGTGGCCGCAAAGACGAGTTCCGAACAGTTTCGTTGTTTCTTCCGCGTCGCGTATCTTCTCCACCGGCCCGGCGAGTACCCCCCGGTCGACCAGCTGCGAGGTCCGAACCCGGACGGTAGGAGGCATCTCAGGCAGCTTGCCGACGGCCCGAGACTGTAGCTCAAAGAGCTTCTCTAGGTCGACGCGATCGTAGTGGGAGCGAACTGAGCTTTGGACCGCGGCGGATCTGGTGCAGGTGTGGAAGCCAAGAGATAGGGCGTGGCATATGGTTCGCCTCTGAATTGTGCCGAAACGATAATCATATTGTCTGTCTAAACTTCCCGAGGCGTGAATGAAATAGACACGAGACCAAATGCCACTTCATTGGCCAATTGCTTCTCTAAGCCATGACTCGCTGCGAGGTGGCGATTAGGATTAGCAGCCATGACTGGTCAGGGCATGAGCTCCGGTCGACGGCCCTGATGTCGGTAGTCATTGTCTCTGCGTGCCAACTAGCCGATAGTGCTCGAGGTAAAGAGCATTACGGCCAGCGGTAGACATAAGGCGCTGTTGTTCCAAGTGGACCAGAATACTTGGGGATTGTAGGCACCTGCATCTTGCAAGCTGCCACCAAGACCGCCGGTGTGTCCCCGAACTCACAGGTCTTTGAAAAGCGTTTCCAGTTTGACGCTAAGCGCCCCGGCTAGTGCGTAAAGAGTTCTGATACCAACCTCTCTTGTGCCTCGCTCAAGATCTGAGATGTGCACCTCGTGAATGCCCGAGTGCTCCGCCAAATCGATCTGCCTCCATTTACGTGCCCTACGTAGTTCTTTCAGGCGTTTGCCAAGCAGAACGCAAATGTCTCCTTCCATCAAGTGATGTTCGGCTTAGTGCTTGTGCTACGTTTAGTGCATGCACTAGATTTAGTATATGCACTCTTTGGAGTGCGATTGCACCACGCTGTGCAGGGCTCTAACCTACGCGTGGTGAACCGAAGTAGGAGGAATGAATGGAACTTACGCCCGCAGATCTCTCTCAAGCGCTGAATCGATTCGAAGTTGGCAACTCGCACTACAATTTCAGTACACAACAGCGTGTTGGGCTAGACACGACGATGGCAACAACCTTCCGGGCCACGCAAACACATAGTGGATCTGGTAAACCTAACGACAACGATAATGACTAACCAATCCCCCGAGAGGCGTACTCCTTTGGCGCGCCTCTTGAATCAGAAAATACCGTGAATGCTCTACTCATTCTCACAAATTCGTACGATCTCACGACCGATCTCCTCCTAGACCGATTACCTAGTCAGTCTGTGTTCCGCTTGAACTTCGATCAGCTTTCTTCCTACGGTCTGACCATCGACGAGACCGGCTTTGAGATTTCTGATCCGACAGGCCGCAAGGTGACCAGTGAAGCTGTATGCAAGGCCTACTGGCGCAAACCGTTCAACGGCCCCGTCACTCAAGGTGACCAACCCTCTGCAAGCTACGTCGCTGCTGAATTCCGGTATGCACTGTCAGAGATAGTGAATCTGCTGTGGATTGATCGCAAGCTTGTTTTGGTGGAGCCGCCGCGGAGCAGCGGACCGGCAAGCTAGTGCAGCTTGTACGCGCTCGTCTCTTCTTCAACGTACCCAACTATCAGTTTCTGTCCAACCGGAAGGCAACGCTGAATCCTGCTGTCGTGAAATCTCTTTCGAATGAACTCATAGACGACAAGGTTCTCTACACAACACGCGTCTCGGCTAAACAGCTTGCTCATGGATTTCCTTGGTTTATTGAGAATGAGGTTGAAGCGCTTAAAGATATAACTGTTGCGTTTGTGCGTGGTCAGATCTTCAGCTTTTCACTCAAGCGAGACTTCCTGGAGACATCACCGGATTGGCGCCGGTTCATCGCACCAGGACAGCAATGGTGCAGGCACCCTTTGCCTGCTTCGATGGAGAGCTTGGTCGGACTGTATATGAACTCTCTCCAATTCGACTACGGGCGGTTGGACCTCTTACTCGACCGACACGGCCAGTACTGGTTTTGTGAGGTGAACCCAAACGGCCAGTTTGCGTGGCTCGATCTGCACGATGCAGAAGGGCTTCTCTCTGCGATCGTAAACGAGATATCACCTGCCACACGGAAGTGGCCACTTTCTAACCTTCATCCGCTGGACCGCGAGAGAGAGAGAGAGACGGGTGCATGCAGATCATAGGACCAAGCTGACAGGGAGATTTAGATGCTGTTGCGACCAAATGTTAAATAGTCAGATACAGCTTTGCCCTAACCCTACTAGACGGAGACCCTCTCTTGGATGCCAGTCTATTGAGGGGTTCTATGGTACCCACCCGAACGACCGAAGGCGCTAAAGACGATTTGGCATTCACTAACGACTTCTTTTCATCAAACGTCCAACTCCTGCTCTCGACAACTCGGGAGTTATTCCCCAGAACTCCCCGAGGAAACGGGAGTAGCATCGAACTCGACGGCTTGGCCCCAGAGCTAACGAGCTTGCAACGTGAAGCTTGCAAGACTTATCCAGTCTGTTCGTCTACCAAGAAGCAGATTAAACTGGGTCATCCGCAGGCAACGCCAAACATCGCAATCTTTGAGTAGATCAAGTGAGAAAACAGTCGTTACTTTTGACAACGAAAGTTTCTAAACGGCGTTGTCCATCATCTGTTGCAAAATGTCACCCCTACTCTTTGGCCTGATGCGGGAAGTGACTGGCTCAAGCGTCCATGGACTGGCAGCTGCGATGCGAAAAGACCCCATGATCCGGAAATCCGCACTCTATTCAGACTCTGGCGCGTTCTCGACAAACTGCAACGGAGTTGTCGGGAGCTTGGATCTTCAGCGATAAAAAGCACATCCTTATATTACAGCCATCTAGCATTATGCACTGACGATTGACCCTTGAAAGCTCGTTCGAGGTGCTTCTTTATGTATTTCGTTATGACAGGTGTCGATTTCAAGACAAGTTTTTTTGCAGGGTCTGAGAAATGGAGATAGTGACCTCAAAGTTCAGGTGTTGTGCAAAGTCGTTGTTTGAGGAATGCACTCCCATGCTCCTTACTTACAAAGGTCTGTGATCACTCGAGATATTCTGTTTGTTGACAATTTCATTGACACTCTTCCACACACTCAGCCCATGAAGATAAATACAAATAATCGTCGAGAATGAGGGAGGAGAGCTATAGTGGAGGTATTTGGTAATTAGTGTCTCACTGCGAGCGCAAGGAGATTCTAATGACCAAAGATTTAGCGTCAGGCATTGAAAAGACTGCTGCGTGGAATGCAGCTCTTCATATAAAGCTGTTTTTGAGTTCCTATCCCTCATGGAGGGAAGATCCTGGGCAGCCAAGGTTTACTTCGTGGAATCGCATGTGTCTCGTGCTCTTAGCGGTTGTTCTTCTAAAGACACGCTCTCCAGGGTGACCTGCCCCCTTTTTCTCAACCATTCATAACTGGGGTTTTCTGTGTTGTAGCTGGTTATGGTGGTCGAGGTCAGCGGGCCTATGGGCCCGCTGACCTCGAAGGCGAGTTTGAACTCTCTCGGCGTGCGGTAGTCGAGCGAGCTGTGCAGACGCTCGCAGTTGTACTCCTCACGCAGGTATCGAGAGTACACCGAACATCGTTCAGCGTCCTCAACCAGCTCAGGTTCAGGCACTCATCGCGCAGCCTGCCGTGGAAGCTTTCGACATGGCCGTTCTGCATCGGACGGCCCGGCTGGATATGGACCAGCCCGACCCTCCAGTCTCCGGCCCAGGCCAACATGCGCCGCGACGTGAACTCCGGGCCGTTGTCCGAGCGCATGTTCTCCGGCCGGCCACGCTCGGCGATCACACGCTCCAGCACCCGCGTCACCCGGCCAGAGCCCATGCCGGTGTCCGCTTCCAAGGCCAGGCACTCGCGGGTGTACGCGTCGACCACGCTCAGGATCCGCACCATCCGCCCTGTCGCCAGGCCGTCCACGATGAAGTCCATCGCCCACTCCTGGTTTGGTCGCGTCAACCGTGGCTCGAGCGCACAATCCCGCACCAGACGCCGGCGCTTCTTCCTTCTCACAGACAGGCCTCTTCGACGTACAGCCGGTACACCCGCTTCACGTTCACCTCCTGGCCCTTACGCACCAGCAGCGCATGCAGCCGCCGATAGCCGTAGCGAGGCTTTTGCCGCGCCAGCACCAGCAACTCCGAGCGCAGTTCCGTGGTCCGATCCGGCCTCGGCTCGTAGCGGTAGCTTCCACGTTCCAGATCCAGCAGCTTGCAGGCCGTGCGCTCGCTCAGACCATGCTCGGCCTGCACCAACGCCACATCGCCTCTTAGGCCGGCAAGCTCCAGCCGTTTTTTCTTATGACGGTTTTCAGCGCCTCGCCGTGCAGGCTCAACTCCGCCACCAGAAGCTTCAGACGACGGTTCTCATCTTCCATCTGTTTCAGCCGCTGCGCCTCATTAATATCCATGCCGCCGTACTTCTGCTTCCACTGGTAGAACGTCGCCATGCTGATCCCGTGCTCGCGACACACATCCGCAGCCTTCACCCAGGCCTCATGCTGGTTTAACATCCCGATGATCTGCTCTTCACTGAATCGACACTTCTTCGTCATCCGCTCCCTCGTTCAATCTACGAGAGAACTCCACATTCACTTGGTTGAGATTATAGGGAGCAGGTCAGGCCTAACGCCAGAGCTCATCCGTAGCTCCGCGTACAGGTGTGAATTTTGACCACGGACGGCTACTTGGGCGTTGTGCCGAAGTCGCCGTTGTAAGACAAATCACCTGTTGTAAGACTTTAGTGCCTCTCAGGACGATAATCCCGGTAAAAGGCGGGACGTGCGGTACGCAAGCAAAACCAGTAAAACACTATCTATGAGTGACTTATGCTGATTTTGAACGGTTTACAAGGGGGTGTGGCGGAGAGACAGGGATTCGAACCCTGGATACCTTGCGGTATACACGCTTTCCAAGCGTGCGCCTTCAGCCACTCGGCCATCTCTCCGCGATTCAACGACGTACAGGAATCGCTCTCAGGAAGGGAACACACCTTGGGAGAGCCACCCATGGATCGCTTCACCGAGTTTACCCGAGAACGTCGCTGCTTGCACAAACATCAGTTCGGCACGCGCGCTGCAGGATTCGGCGTGCCGTAGTTCCATCACCCGAATGGGGCATTGGCTTGTCTCGCGAAGAATTCTATAAAAGAGATCGGGACCCGCACGAGCAAGACCGGGCCTGTACGATGCCGTCTTCCGGAGGACGGCAGCCGTACCGAAGCTAGACTCATCGGATTGAGACACTCGGCGCTCGGCCCCAATTACCGAGTACCAAGCAGGGCTGCACGTCAGGGAGTCTGAGCAGGGATCGTCTCAGAAAGCTTGCCGGAGGGGCGGCCGTCGATGGCCGTGCCTTTCAGCAGAAAGCGCTCTAGAGTTTGCGGATCCTTCCAGTGGATGTCCCAGCCGTGGTCGATAGCAAGCAAGATGTATTTGCCCGGGGTGACGGCGGTGAGCAGGAAGCTGCCGTCGGAGTTGGCCTGATCGCGGAGCACGGGAAGGGTATTGCCGGGCGCGCCGAGGGTGATCGGCACGAGCAGCACCAGAGCTCCCTCGGCGGGACGGTCCGGCAGTAGAGCGAAGCCGGAGAGTGCTCCTCGGCCTCGAGCGATATGTAGATGGAGCACCGGGGAACCGCCGGCGATGGTGACTCTGGTCCCTGCGACCTGCGCGCCGATCGCGTCCAGCGCGGCGAGGTAGGCGTCGGAGCGCGAGGTGACGACAACATCGTAGGTGTGTGGCGGAAGCAGGGCGATGCGTCCGGCTCCGGCCTCCCCGTCCTCATTGTCGTCGTCTTCCTCGTCGGCGCGGCGACGGCCGCGGCGGTTCGGGGGCGGCGTGGAGGTAATTCGCCGGCCACTGTCGGTATCGACAAAGCTTACGGCGGAAAGATCGCTGTCCGGGACGCCGTCGATCTGGACCACGACCCGCGTCAGCGGCGTGGATCCTTCGAGCGTGATGAGCCCGGAGGCGCCGGGACGGACCTCGATCTGGCGAGTCTCGCCGTCCTGCTGACCGTCCGGACCGGGAAGATGAATTTCGTAGACGCCGGGCGTAAGTCCGTTGAACTCCCAGTCGGCACCGCTGCCGTTGTTAAAGGTGACATTACTGAACATGTCTGAGCCGTCGGTCGAGATGCGGTTCAGGGTTACCGGGCGAGGTTGCCTTTGTCGTCCGGGCTCGGAGGGAGGTGCATCCTGTCGCTGAAGCTGAAGATGGACGGCGGGGATTGGGTTGAGGTGGAAGTCGGCTTGACGCTCCTCGCCTCCGGTCAGGACGAGCGGTTGGGCCTCCGCTTCGCTTGCGGCGGCGGGAAACCAGGTGACAGGATAGGCGACGTCGAGTGAGGGATCGGAGGGAGCGACGGCTGTAGCGACTGCACCGGCGAGGCGCTGGACGCCCGGCGCAGAGGCGTACCATGGCTGGGCCTGGACGCGAACCAGGTAGTTGCCCGGGGAGAGTCCGGCTAGCTCGTAGTGGCCGCGGTCGTCGGTGGTAGAGGCCTCGAGCTGGCGTACCGGGCCTCCGTTGGCCGCGTTGGACTCGCCAGGAAGCTCCGAAGCGGTGCGCTCAGCGATGACCTGAGCTGTGCGCACAGCTTCGCCGGCTTCATCGAGGATGACGCCCGTGATCCTCGCGTCGGGCGACATACGAAAGGTGGTGTGGAAGATGGGCGCGTCGGGCGTGAGGACAATGGCGGTGTAGAACCCTTGGTGCTCCTCGAAGATCTGGCTATGGAAACCTCGGGCGACACCCAGGAGTCGCCAGTTACCGGCTTGCGGGAGCTCCAAGGTGAAGCGTCCGGACGCGTCGGCTACGGTTTCGTTTTTGCCGCTTTGCGGCGGGCCAGGGGAGGATCGACCGCCGGGAGGTGGACCGAAATGTTGACCGGGCCGCGCGGCGCCGCCGAATCGTCCGTTGGAGCCCAGGTCCGGTCTGTGAGTGGGACCAGGCTGGGCAGGCTTGGTGCTGGGGGCGGATTCGACGGACAGCCGGCAGAAGGGAACTGGAGCGCCATCACGGCTGCTGACGACGACGCCCTGGATCTCGTACTTCGGGGGAGCGACGGCAAATGCTGAAGACAAGGAGGTCAGGAGCAACACGAGCGTCCGCCAAATTTTCTCAGTCGCGTGACTCACTGGTCCGCCACCTTACGCTTGGCTAGGTCGAGGCTGAAGGAGGTGTCCGCATTGGGCTGCACGTCGATGTCGGTGGGGCCGGAGGCGAGCGACGCCAGAAACGCCGGATCCCGAGGATCTTTTTGGAGCTGCGTCTCCAACAGAAGAGCGGTGTACGGTCCGGGCGCAACCGAGGCGGTGGCGACGGCAGTCGTGGTCCCGCTGCTTGCGACAGGGATGGGATGAACCGGAAGTAGGCTGGGTCCCCGAGGGACAAGATAGAGCCACGCCGAGGCTCCCGCAGGGAGATTGGTGCGGGCGTGAACGGTGCCGGTCTGATTGCTGACCGTGAGGCGAAGAGTGCCTCCCGCGCTGCCGGGACCGACGACCAGGTCATTCAGGAGCAGGTCGGTCGCTCCCAAAGAAGCTGACTCGACATGCCACTGGCCTCCTCCGGACGCGGCCAGGCGGTACCGTCCTGGCGGTACCCGGAAGCTGCTGCTCTTTCCGGCCTCCTGGCGCAGGCGGATATCCTGTTCTTGATTTTCCCCGCTTGCGAGCTCATTCTGCAACGAAAGGTTGAACATCTGTACATTAGGAAAGACTTGCAAACTATTGCTAACGCTCGAGTTAGAGTTTTGGAGAAGCACTGAGGTCCCGGTAAGCAGCTCTACAGAAATCTGAGTGTCCGGGGCGAGGTGAACGGTGGCGGACGCAGGGTCGTGCCCAGTGACTGTTACGCTGGATATTCCGCTCATCGGCTCGTCGCGAGTGTTGACCTTGACCCTCAGAGTGTAGGTGCCGGCGGGAAGTTCGAGATGCTGATCGGCGGAGAGGCTGGCGATGAACTCGTCTCCAGCTGACGTAGTGACCGCGACGAGAAGGTTCATGCTCTGCGAGCTGGCCGGCTCCACGTGCACGGCAACCGGGTAGACCGGTCCAACTTTTGCGTTGAGGTCGACTCGCCTTTCCTCACCACTATGGACCTCCAGCAGTGTGGATGTAGTACTGGAAGTAAATTCTGGAAAAGATACAGGGAGAACGGCTTCTCCCGTTTCGAAGGATCGCGGAACGAAGCTTGTGAGAACACGGAACCGGCCCGCGGGGGTGCTGATGCGGTATTCGCCTTGGGCATTGGTCTGACCGGAGCCTGCCGACACCCAGCGAAGGGCGACCCCGTCGTACTGTGACCGAAGCAGACGCACCGAGACATGGGCGAGCGGCGCGCCGTTACGGCTGGTCAGGGTTCCGAAGAGGAGAGCATCGGGGTAAAGCCTGATGAGAATCGGGGCGTCCAGGTCTGTCAGGCGCTGGACCGGATTCGGGGTAGACGCATCGGGACTTGCGCTGAAACCCGGCTTGCGGACCGTGGCGAAGGCATCGGCGCCGGTGAAGCTGGCGAATTCGAACCGTCCCTGGTAGTCGGTGAGCGTGCTGCGCGTGTTGATGGTGATCAGGGCACGCGGCACGGGGGAACCATCGACGGCGCTAACGACCTGACCGCGTACGGAGTGCGTGCGCGTATCTGCGGAGGGTAGCGTTTGCGCGGGCAGCCTGGCGGAGGCCAGTGCCGCCAAAGATAGCTCCAGGATAAAGCGCACGAGCAGCCTACGCCTGCGTTCAGAGACACAAGGTGAGCCGACGGCGACGATGGCAGGCGAGGGACGTGAAGACGGCATTCCAAGAAAGAGTTTACGGATGTAAGACGCGGTGACGATAGAGAAAGCGTGCGCATGGTTCTCAAAATCTATGTCCGATAACACATATTATGTACAGTGAGATTATAGCTGCAAAGTAGGAATGTCCGGTTTCTGCAAAGTTGAAATGTCCGAACTACCCTTCCGAGAGTTGGCGGAGGCGGATATTGGGACATTTGACGATGAGTGGAAGCGAGTTGCAACGGATCGAAGTCCTGTCAGAGGTTCTGGCTCGCAAGCGGACCGAGGTGTCAGCGGCTGCGGTCCTCGGCTTGAGTACACGGCAGACGCGGCGGCTGGTGCGGGCCTACCGGGATGGCGGTGGCGGCGCGCTGATCAACAAGGCACGTGGCCGCGCGTCGAATAACCAGCTGATCGTTGGAGTGCGCGAGTACGTCGTCGAGCTGGTGCGGACTCGCTATGCTGACTTCGGTCCAACGCTGGCTGCCGAGGTCCTGCTCGAAAAGGATGGCGTGAAGGTCTCGCGCGAGACGCTGCGCAAATGGATGATCGAGGATGATTTATGGCTGTCTCGCCGGCAACGTCGGAGTTTCCATCAGCCGCGCTTACGGCGTGAGAGCTATGGCGAGCTCGTCCAGATCGATGGTAGCGATCATCGCTGGTTCGAGCAGCGTGGCCCTGCCTGTTCGCTGCTGGTCTTCATTGACGATGCGACCGGACGGTTGATGCAGCTTCGCTTCGTTCCGTCCGAGAGTACGTCTTCGTACTTCGAATGCCTGCGCGGCTATCTCGATGCGCATGGTTGTCCGGTGGCTTTCTACTCGGACAAGCACACCGTGTTCCGGATCAACCGCGAAGCCCAAGGTGGTGCTGGTATGACGCAGTTCGGCCGTGCTTTGGCGGAGTTAACATCGAAATCATCTGCGCGAACTCAAGCCAGGCCAAGGGTCGCGTTGAACGGGTGAACCGGACGCTGCAAGACCGTTTGGTGAAAGAGCTTCGACTGCGATATGGAAGCTGGAAACCTCTTCCTTACGGACTTCATGGTGCGCTTCAACGAGAAGTTCGCCGTCCGAGCTGCACGAACGGAGAACCTGCATCGTCCAGTCACCGTGAAAGCAAATCGCCTGCGGGACATCCTCTGTCATCGGGAGCAGCGTCATGTTGGCCAGCAACTGACGCTGGCTTACGATCGCAAGCAGTTGATCCTGGATCGCAGTGTCGTGTCAGAGGAACTTGGAGGTCAGTATGTTGACCTGTATGACTTCAGATGGAGGGCTGAAGGTACGGTGGAAGGGGCAGGTGCTTCCCTACCGCATCTTCGACAAGGACCAGCGGGTGAGCCATGCTGCCATCGTCGAGAACAAGCGCCTGGGTCATGTCTTATCAATCATCAAGGCTCACCAGGATCTCAAGTATGCTCCGAAGGTGAAGACCAACAGCGAGAAGAACGGATATCGAAAGCGCGAACGAAAAACTGAAGCGGTGGAAATGACGGCCTGATGGAAAGCGTGGAACGATAAAGCTGTCCCACTCTTCCCACAGTCCTTGGGAATCGACAAAGAACGTCGATTCCCACATTACGCACCGCACGACGACTACGGACATTTCTACTTTGCACAAGTCCGGACATCTGAACTTTGCACCAACAGAAGACGATGAGTGCTCCGGAGCTGCAGCGATCGAAGTTCTGACTGAGATTTTGGCTGGTCGACGGGATGTGGTGTCTGGGGCGGCGGTCCTGGCCATAAGTGTTCGGCAGGTACATCGACTGCTTCGGCGCTATCGTGAAGGTGGCGGCGGAGCGTTGGTTCACAAGGCGCGTGGGCGAAGTTCGAACAATCAGCTGAGCCTCGGCCTCCGCGAGGACGCGATGGAGCTAGTCCAGCAGAGCTACCGTGACTTCGGTCCGACACTCGCGACGGA
>CAXTQE010000004.1:27534-51043 GCA_964246225.1 uncultured Acidobacteriaceae bacterium
GATCCGGGTGGGCTGGGAGACGGTGCGCAAGTGGACGGTGGCGGACGGTCTGTAGCTGTCGCGCAAGCAGCGGCGAACGTTCCACCAGCCACGGCTCCGGCGCGAGAGCCCGGGCGAGCTAGTCCAGATCGATGGTTCCGAGCACTGTTGGTTCGAACGCCGCGGCGAGCCCTGCACGTTGCTGGTTTATTGACGACGCGACCAGCCGGCTATCGCCGGAAGCCGAATCAAGGATATCCTGTGCCACCGCGAGCAGCGCTACATTGGTGCGCAGCTAACCCTGTCGTACGATCGGAAATAGATGATTCTGGAACGCAATGAGATGTCGGAAGAACTCGCCGGTCAGTACGTCGAGCTCTATGACTTCCCGGATCGACCGCTTGAGGTGCGCTGGAGAGGGCATCTGCTTCCCTATCGCGTCTTCGCAAAAGACCAGCGAGTGAGTCATACGGCTATCGTCGAAAACAAGAGACTTGGTCATGTTCTAAGCATGGCTGCCCTACTGCCTTTTACTCCGACAAGCACACCCTCTTCCGAGTGAACCGTTCCTGCCGAACTTTATGGAGCAGTTCAACAATAAGTTCGCGGTACCCGCAGCGAGGACTGAGAACCTGCATCGCAGGTTGAACGTCCAAACCTCTCGGCTTGCGGATATCCTGTGTCATCGCGAACAGCGCCACGTGAGCCAACAGCTTAGTCTGGCCTATGACCGAAGGCAGATCATCCTGGAACGCAGCGAGCTCGCAGATGACTTAGCAGGCCAGTACGTCAAGGTCTATGACTTCAGCGATCAGCCGCTTGAGGTGAGATGGAAGGGCCGCTCGCTTCCCTATCGTATCTTCAGCAAGGATCAGCGCGTGAGTCACACCGCCATCGAGAACAAGCGTCTGAGCCATGCACTCGCCACCGTGAAAGCTCAGCAGGATATCAAGCACTTGCCTAAGATCATGACGAACAGCGACAAGGACGGATACAAGAAGAACCCACGTCGAGTCTATGGGCCAGACATTAGTACACCTTTCACTTCGCGGGGATCTGTACTAGACGCGTCTAATCCAATCTTGGCGTAAAGCCTCAGATTTCCAATTTCTGACTCTGGCCAGTTCGCCATTACCTGATCGACAGCCTTATTCAGCAACTCGGAAGACACGCCACCGCTGGATTGGACCGCCAGTCCTGAAGCCAGTGCGGAAAGGTATTGGGCCAAGGGACCGGGTTCCCATGTGCCCGGAAGATCTCCTTCCCGCTTCGCTCTTTTAAACCGTCGTTCCAGCTGTCTGGTTCCCTCATTCCGAATGGAGGCGAGTTCATCCTGGATCAGGCGGCTGGCCTGACTCCCCGCGAGAGCTCCTTGAACTACAAAGCAGCCTGAGGGTACGTCAACCTCTTTTCGAACGCCTCCCGTCAGGCGCAACCACGCTTCTGCAACCTCCCGCACGGTAGGACGATTCAGGGCTGCAATATAGTCCTCGGCGTAAAGCCCCAGGTACATGCGCAGGGCTTCTCTCAGCAAACCTTTCTTGTCCCCGAAGGCGGCATAGAGGGTCGGCTTACTGATCTCCATCGATTCCGTGAGATCCGCGAGTGAGGTACCTTCATAACCCTGCCTCCAAAAAACCAGCATGGCCGCTCTTAGTGCGGTATCGCGATCAAACTCCCGAGGACGGCCGGGAGTGCGTTTTTCCGTTGAAGGTGACAGCATTTCTCTGCTCCTATCGCTTTCGATGCAAAACCGTATGCTCCAGATTTATTTTGTACCGGGGTGGCAGGAAGCTTGCACCCTTCCCGAAGACGTCGCGTCTTTACAGTGCGGTACAAAATGCAACCACGGAGACATCACGATAAGCACCAATGGAACAGCAAAACTTGGAAAGGCCGTAGTGACCGGAGCCTCTGCCGGCATAGGCAAGGTTTACGCGGAACGTCTGGCAAAGAAGGGTTATGATCTTTTACTCATCGCCCGCAGAGCGGACCGCCTTGCCGCGATCGCAAAAGAATTGACGCAGCGGTACGGAGTATATGTGGAGATCCAAGCGGCAGATCTTGGAGATGCGGCTCAGCTCGAGACCGTCGCGAAGGCAATCTCCGGGGATGATCAAATCACTTTGCTCGTCAATAATGCGGGTACCTCCTTTGTCGGTCCCCTGGATGGTGCGACCGTTGATCAGTTGCACACCCTCGTGAATCTCAATGTAGTCGCGCTGACCCGTCTTGCCATGGCCGTACTGCCAGGCCTGAAAAGCCGGAATCATGGCGCGTTAGTGAACATCGGGTCGGTCCTTGGCTTCGACGGCTACCCTTACACACCCATCTACGGCGCGACCAAGGCGTATGTGCAGAACCTATCGAAGGCTCTGCAAGCTGAGCTTGCCAGCACCAATGTATTGGTGCAGTTGGTCGCTCCGGCAGCAACTGTATCCGAGATCTGGGATGTGCAGGGATTTCCCTTGTCTAACGTGGACCCGAACATCGTGATGTCTACGGAAGACATGGTGGATGCGGCGCTTGTCGGGCTGGAACGTAAGGAGCGAGTGACAGCGCCCTCGGTTCAGGACGATGCGGCCGTGATCAAATATTTTGATGCCGGGTCAGCACTGTTTGCAGCGTCGCAGCAGACAGGTAAACCGGCTCCACGGTACACAACCTAGGTTAGACATGCGGGGCCGGGAGGTACCCGGCTTCGCACTAGAAAAACATCTGCAATGCTAAGGCTCCCTCACCAGGGCGTAACTGTCTGTCTTGCTGTGGAAAGAGTTGCTCGTTCATCTCACCGCACTTTGGAGTAACGAGCATTTCTTCAACGATCTGCCAGAATGTGTTCTCATTTGTACACAACGCGGTTGCGAACCCTTGGTTCCGCAAAGAGGATCTCGGCCGTCAGCTTGCCTATAGGGCAAAATAAGGGACTCCTCCCGTGCCCTGGACGACAACGGTCTGCCCGGAAAAGACCTTCGCCCGGTCCGCGACGGCGTACCAAGCGGTCAATGCGGCACAGGGCAGAGTCAACGCCTCAATGTCGCTAAGGTACGCGGGAGCCTTAACGGTAATTTATTCATCTATGACGATCTGCTCTGCCAGTACTCCGGAGATCATGCTGTCCAGGCTGTAACTTGACTCCTCCAGCAGGAGAGGACCTTCAAGCCACCTGGTTGCAAAATTGGTCAGGATGCGGTCGCCAAACTGGACTCTGGTCACCTTCTTGCCGATCCTGACTACCTCCCCAATCGCATCGCTGCCTTGAATCGTTGGAAAGCGAAGGTCGGGGTTGTAGATGCCGTCGACAAGCAGTTTGTCCCGGGCGTTCAGAGAGACTGCGCTAACACGTATAAGAACTTCGTTGTCCCCCGGCTCTGGTACGCCGCGTTCTAACGGTCGCCAATTCTCTAGACCGAAACCTGCCAGCTCCCAACTTTCACCTCCCTCTCTTCGGTGGTAAGACCCTAGTAGTTCGGTAATTCTCGAATTTCCATCCACAAAATATCCTGCGAACCGATACGATG
Organism: uncultured Acidobacteriaceae bacterium; assembly: GCA_964246225.1. Lineage (GTDB taxonomy): Bacteria > Acidobacteriota > Terriglobia > Terriglobales > Acidobacteriaceae > Edaphobacter. The sequence continues at coordinate 31,035 of CAXTQE010000004.1, forward strand.
TCAGAGTGAAGGTTGTAATCCATCCTCGGGCCCCTCAGGTAGGGCTTAGGTGCTCACTTGAACTAAGCTTTAAGCATTTAGAGACGACTTCTGCAGCTCGTTATCTATAAAAGGAGATTCGTAATGAAGATTGGCTTGATAAGTATGCCTTTAGTGGGGCACCTGAATCCAATGATTGCGCTGGCACGAACACTTCAGTCACGCGGCAACGATGTCGTCTTCATCGGTATACCCGATACTGAGCCCGCCGTCCTTGCTGCTGGCGTTACCTTTCTGCCGTATTGTGAAGAAGAGTACCCGGTCGGCTCTATGGCCAGGATTTTAGGCCCAGCAGCGACAATGCGCGGTTTAGCTCTGGCAGAGTTTGCATACCGTAACCTGATCCCCGGACTGAACCAAGCGGCATTTAAACACTTACCGGGGAAGCTTGCCGACGCAGGAATCCAGGCGCTGGTCCTAGACACAATCCATTCCTTTGTTGAACTTGTACCGATGAGCCTGGGGATGCCCTACGTGCATGTCTGGAATGTTTTTCCTGTTGACACAACCGGATTGACTCCACCCTGTTACTTCAATTGGCCGCAGGAGGCTACGCCGGCAGCTCGTGCGAGAAACGTAGACGGGTGGAGAGCGATTGCATCCTTGCTGCCCCCGCTGTGGGCGGTCGCAAAACCTTTCGCTCAAGAAAATGGCCTGAATATAAATTGGGAGGATCCCGCCGCCACCCATTCCAAGTTGGCCATTATCACCCAGACACCAAGAGAGTTCGACTTTGCAGAGTCCCCGTGGCCCGAGCATTTTCATTACACTGGCCCATTCCATAGCGAAGACGACCGGGAGCCGATCTCCTTTCCCTGGGAACAATTGAGTGGTAAGCCTTTGATCTACGCCTCTTTGGGAACGCTGGTGAACGGACTGGAAGAGATTTACCGAACTATCCTAAATACGGTTGCGATGCTTCCTGAATTTCAGGTTGTTGTCTCGGTCGGGAGCAACCTCAAGCTGGACGATCTAGGACCTATTCCTTCAAATACGATAATAGTCGGAGGTGCTCCTCAGATTGATTTGTTGAAAAGGGCCTCGCTCTGCATCACACACGCTGGGCTGAACACAACACTCGAGACTCTGGTACAGGGAGTGCCGATGGTTGCAATCCCAATAGGATTCGATCAGCCGGGAGTTGCAGCGAGAATTGCATACCACGGGGTGGGCGAATTTGTAGAAGTGGAACATCTGACGCCAAAGCAGCTCTTGGAAGTTCTCAAAAAGGTATTGAACGACTCGGCTTACCGTGACAGGGCACGCTCATTTCAAACATTGATCAGCCGGCTTTGCGGACTCGACCTTGCCGCGAAGGTGATCGAGCAAGCTTTCATGAAGAACGTAGAAGTAAGTTGAGCCAGGGAAAGCTGGAGTTTGCACCGTTCAGGTGTGAATAGTATGTAGAGCGATTATTTTAATCATGCCGAATGTGCCCAATGTTGGCGAGAGCTGGACTACCGACCGGAATGGGGCATAACGGGGGATGCCACCGGTCTCGGGATGTACCATGGGCGACGTACATAACTTTATTCATCAGGTCTCATATGGCTTCTGATGTCTCATTGACACAAGGTCTCCTGTCCCACACGGGAGTTGACGAATTCCCCGCAGTAGGGCTGATAGTGGTTTCGACGAAAAAGGCGCGTGACCTCTCTGTCGATTACCTGCGCACCACGCTGACTCTGATGGTGGTTGCGCACCACAGTATGCTGGCCTACACGACGTGGGCCGTCTTCGATAAGCAACACGTCTTCCGGTCAACGGCCCCGGTTGTGGACAACTCTCGGTGGATTGTCTTCAACTACGCTGAGAATTTCAACGATGTGTTTTTCATGTCTTTAATGTTTTTCATCTCTGGACTCTTTGTATATCCCGCTGTCCGCCGGCATGGTGCGTTGGCTTTTGCCCGAGACAGAATGCTCCGGCTGGGAGTTCCGTTTACAGTCGCGGTATGTGGCTTCATGCCCGTCGCACTCTATCCTTGTTGGATGCTTGGTAGTCAGAGCAGCAGCTTTGTTGCCTTTTATGCACACATCGCTCGCATGGGGTTCCAGGTGGGTCCTCCATGGTTCATCTGGGTTCTCCTGCTCTTCGATCTCGTCTTGGCGCTCTTACTGTTGCCCGGTCGGCGATGGTTGACCGGAACCGAAGCGTTCACCAGAAGGTTTCAGGCGCACAGTAATCTTGCCTTCGCCGTAATGCTGATGCTATCCGCCATGGCGTATTTGCCATTACTGTCTCGCTTCGGATTTAGTAGATGGACGGTCCTCTTCACCAGCCCTTTCGCGTTCCAAGAGGCGCGTATCGCCCTGTATGCGCTATGGTTCCTGGCAGGTGTCATCATCGGCGTACCTGGACTCTCGACGGGGTTGCTGTCCAAATCGGGGTCTTTGGCTCGGAATTGGAAAGGTTGGGCGACGGTGTGTGTCATAGCCTACGCGGCCTTGTCCGTTCTGCCCAAGGTTCTACTGAACTACGGCATGGACCGTGCTAGGACCGGGGCGGCCGAAGCCATGTTGTGGGTCTTCAGTTGCGTCGCAAGCTGCTTTGCTTTCCTGGCCCTCTTTCGAGGGCTTGAGTTCCAGCCATCCCGTCTCATGGAATCTCTCAGTCGCAGCGCGTATGTGATGTACCTGATCCACTACGTTTTCATTACCTGGACACAGAAGTCTCTGATGGCTCTGCCGGTCCATGCCAGCGTTAAAGCCGCCATCGTGTTTGCCTCGACCGTGGTCCTCAGCTGGCTCACCGCTCAGGTGCTTCTACGCGTTCCTGGAGTTAAGACAATCGTCTAGCTTGATCAACAATCCTTTGTACATGGACGAGACACCTTTGTACATGGATAAGCAAATGGATATCGACACGCACTCGCTTGAGCCGTCAGGCTGATCGCCGTACACTCATTGCTGCCCAGCAAAGCGAATCCTTGCCGTACAGAGAGCAGACCCTTGATTAGACACTTTGCCGTCCTTTTCGCGTCCGCCGCCTTCTCCGTTTTGGGGTTCGCTCAGCAGCCTGCTGCTCCCGTTGCTTCGCGTCCGTGGATGAACACGGCGCTCAATCCGGACCAGCGTGCGGACCTGGTCGTCAGGGAGCTTACGCTGGCGGAGAAGATTCAGCTGGTGCATGGGATCGGCTGGGGGCCGCTGCGGGCGGGAGCCGCCGTTCCGGCCGACAACAATGGCGGCGCGGGCGAGATTCAAGGGATTGCGAGGCTGGGGATCCCTTCGCTGCAGGAGGCGGATTCGGCGGTGGGCATTCGCATGGCTGCGCCGGAGAGCCGGTATGCGACGCTGCTGCCCTCGGTGCTGGGCGCGGCGGCTTCCTGGGATCCAGAGGCGGCGCATCTTTATGGCGATGTGATCGGCCGCGAGTTGCGGGCGGAGGGCTACAACCAGTCGATCGGCGGCGGGGTGAACCTGGCCCGCGACCCGCGCAACGGGCGGCTGTTTGAGTACCCGGGAGAAGATCCGGTGCTGGCCGGATACACGGTCGGGAACGTCATCCGCGGAGTGCAGGACAACACCATCCTGGGCGACATCAAGCATTACGCGATCAACGATCAGGAGACCGGCCGCACGGTAGTCGACGTGCACCTCTCGCACAAGGCGGCGCATGAGAGCGACCTGCTGGCCTTTGAGCTGGGCATTCGCATCGGGCATCCGGCGTCGGTGATGTGCAGCTATAACAAGATGGACGGCGACTGGACGTGCGAGAACGACTGGCTGCTGAACCATGTTCTAAAGGGCCAGTGGAAGTACCCAGGGTTCGTGGTGTCGGACTGGAACGCGACGCACTCGACGGTGAAGGCGGCCAGGGCGGGCCTGGATGTGCAGATGCCGGGCGAAGAGTACTTCGGCCAGCCGCTCGAGCAGGCGGTCGAAGCGGGGACGGTACCGGCGGCGCGGCTGGACGACATGGTGCACCGACTACTGCGGTCGATGTTTGCCGCGGGGGTGATCGATCGGCTGTCGACGCCGCGGACGGTGGTGGACCCTTTCAAGGGACGCGAGGACGCGCAGCACATTGCCGAGGAAAGTATTGTGCTGTTGAAGAACAGCGGGGGTGTGTTGCCGCTTAATCCGGCGTCGGTGCACACGATTGCGGTGATCGGGGCGCATGCGGACGTGGGCGTGATGTCTGGCGGCGGCTCGGCGCAGGTGGATGCTCCAGGAGGCAATGCGATCAGCCCTGGGCAGCCGACGCATTGGGGAACGGCGGTCTACTTCCCTTCCGCGCCGCTCAAATATATTCGCGAGCATGCTCAGGGAGCGCGGGTGCAGTTCGATGCGGGTACGGATCCTGCGCAGGCCGCGGCGCTGGCCAAGAGCTCGGATGTGGCGATCGTGTTTGCCGATCAGTATATGAGCGAGGGCGGCGACGCACCGACCCTGGCCTTGCCGGGGCAGCAGGACGCGCTGATCGCGACGGTGGCGGCGGCTAATCCACGTACGGTGGTGGTGCTGGTGACCGGCAATCCGGTCGCGATGCCGTGGGTGGAGCAGGTAGCCGGCGTGATGGAGGCCTGGTATCCGGGTATCGGCGGCGGCCAGGCGATTGCGAACCTGTTGTTCGGCACGGTCAACTTCTCGGCCAAGCTGCCCATCACCTTTGCCAAGTCGGACGCCGACCTGCCGCACGCGCGCATCTTCGGCATGGACTACCAGGCCGGCAATGGTGGGCTGCCGGAGCATTGGGTCTCTGAGAACAAGAAAGTCAGCTTCCCTGCCGACTACAGTGAAGGTGTGCGCTTCGGGTATAAGTGGTTCGACTCCGAAGGCAAGCAGCCGCTGTTCCCTTTCGGATTCGGGCTTTCCTATACCAGCTACACGTATGGCGCGCTTGCGGTGGACAGCGCGCTGGGCTCGGCGACCTTCAAGGTGACGAACCGCGGCAAGTGCGCGGGCACGGAGATTGCCGAGGTGTACGTGCAGCTTCCGGCTTCGAGCGGCGAGCACTTCCGCAGGCTGACGGGCTGGCAGCGCGTGGCGCTCGGGCCGGGCGAGAGCAAGGTGGTGACGGTGCCGATCGAGCGCCTGGCCTGGGCAAGCTACAACGAGAGCAAGGATGCGTGGGAGTGGCTTCCGGGCCGGTATGCGGTCTCGGTGGGAGGCTCGTCGCGGGACTTGCCCTTGCATGCGGAAGCGACGGTGCGCTAGGAAGTACGCTTACGGCAGTGGTCCAGAAGTTATCGATCTTGTCTCTTTTGAAGGACAGCGATGCGTCACCCCAGCCTCTTCTTCTAGCGATCCGGAATGCGTCTACAGGCAGGCTCCAACAACTCGAGGCGTTGGGCGATCGTGGCGCTTGCCTTTGCCGCGATCATGCTCAACTACGTCGACCGGCAGATCATTGCGCTGTTGAAGCCGACGCTGCAGGTGGAGTTTGGGTGGAGCAATCGCGACTACAGCCACATGGCTTCGGCGTTTCAGTTTTCTGCGGCGCTGGCGTTTCTGGGCGTGGGATGGTTGATCGATCGCATCGGGCTTAGGCGGGGCTTTGCGATCGGTGTCGGCACGTGGAGCGTGGCGGGGATGGCGCACGCGCTGGTGACGACGGTGGCAGGGTTCGTTGGAGCGCGCGTGGTGCTGGGCGCGGCGGAGGCCATCGGCACGCCGGCGCAGGTGAAGACCGCGGCCGCTTACTTCCCTGCTGAGCAGCGATCGATGATGCTGGGCATCGGCAACATGGCGGCAAACCTGGGCGCGGTGGTTGCGCCGCTGACCATTCCTCCTTTGGCGCTGGCACTCGGCTGGCGGGCGGCGTTTCTGATCACAGGCGGGCTGGGGCTGGTGTGGGTTGTGGTGTGGCTGCTGGTGCCTGCTCCACAGGAGGCGCAGCGCGGTGCGGCGGAGGGAACGCGCGTGCCCTGGAAGGCGATGCTTGGCGAGCGGCGGCAGTGGGCTTTGGTCGCGGCGAAGACGTTTTCAGACGAGGTGTGGTGGTTCCTGCTGTTCTTCTCGCCGGACCTGTTTCACCGTCGCTTCGGCATGAGCCAGGCGGCGCTGGGGGTTCCGGTCGCGTTCATCTACACGATGGCCGCGCTGGGCTCGCTCTCCGGCGGCTGGCTGCCGACGCGGCTGCTAAAGAGCGGCGTGGGCGTGGACCGGGCGCGCAAGGCCTCGTTGTTGGTGTATGCGCTGCTGATCCTGCCTCTGCCTCTGCTGGTGTTTACGCACGGCGTGGTGGGCGCGGCGGCTCTGCTGGGGCTGGCGCTGTTTGCGCACCAGGGATTTTCAACGAACGTCTTCGGCATGGCGGCGGACATGTTTCCGGCGCGGGTGGTTGGGACAGCGGTGAGCATGGCGGCGTTTGCGGGCAATCTGTCCGGGATGGCGATGATTGAGCTGGCGGGCTGGTCGCTCGACAAGGGCTACGGGTACGCGCCGCTGCTGGTGCTTTGCGGCGTGTCTTATTGCTTCGCGCTGCTGCTGGTGCAGTGGATCGTGCCCAGGATTGTGCTGGTGGAGCCGGCTGCGCGGGTCAGCGATCCGGCGGCACACTGAGACAAACCCTTTGGGTTCCGTGCATACTAAGGGCCGGTGCCTTCTATGACTTTTCCAGCTTTGCGTCCTCTGGGTAAGAGCGGCGTGCTTGTCAGTTCCCTGGCCTGGGGCATGTGGCGCTTTGCCGGCGAGGATGTGCGCGCAGCGCGGGAACGCGTGGAAGCGGCCTTCGCCGCGGGCGTAACCCTGTTCGATACGGCCGACATCTACGGTCCGGACAACGGCGAGGCGTTCGGCTCCGCGGAGACCTTGCTGGGGCAGGTCTTCGCCGAGGCACCCGGCCTACGGGAGCGGATGGTGCTCGCAACCAAGGGCGGCATCCGGATGGGCGTGCCGTACGACTCGAGCGCGGCCTACCTCGAAGAGGCGATCGATGCGTCCTTGAAGCGGCTCGGCACGGAGCGCGTGGAGCTGTGGCAGATTCATCGGCCCGACCTGCTGGCGCATCCGCAGGAGGTCGCGCGGGCGTTAGAAAAGGCGCACGATGCAGGCAAGGTTGCGACGCTCGGCGTGTCCAACTTCACGGCGGCGCAGACGGCGGCGCTGGCCCACTTTCTGACGGTTCCTCTGGTGAGCCATCAGCCGGAGTTCTCGCCGCTGGCGACGGCTCCGCTGTTCGATGGCGTAATGGACCAGGCGATGACCCACGGCATGGCGGTGCTGGCCTGGTCGCCGCTCGGTGGCGGGCGGCTGGGGAAGCCATCGGATGAGCGGACGAAGAAGATCGCCGCGCTGCTGGACACCAAGGCGGAGGAGGCTGGCGTGGATCGCGCTGCCGCTGCGTACAGCTGGATCATGACGCATCCGGCGCGGCCGATCCCGATTGTCGGCACCCAGGACCCCGCGCGGATCGCTAAAATTGCGGACGCCTACAAGCCGCAATGGACGCGGCAGGAGTGGTATGCGGTGCTCGAGGCCTCGCTGGGGGCGAAGCTGCCATGAGCGAGGGTGGGTGCGAGGTCAGCTGGTTTGCCGCGCTGTGCGATGACGATTACGAGTTTCTCGGGGTTCCCGACCCGAAGCTCAAGTCAAGTTGGGAGCACTGCCGGGACATCGCCCTACAGGCGGAGACCGGCGGCTTCGACAACCTTCTTCTGCCCTCGGGCTACGCGCTGGGCATCGATACGACGGCGTTTGCAGCGGCAATCGCGCCCATGTTGAAGCGCATGCAGCTCCTGCTCGCGGTACGCATCGGGGAGACCTGGCCGCCGCAGCTGGCGCGGCAGATTGCTACGATCGACCGCATGCTGGGCGGGCGGCTGACGATCAACATTATCTCGTCGGACATGCCGGGTGAGACGTTGGCGTCCGCGCCGCGCTATCGCCGGACGGTCGAGGCGATGCAGATCCTGAAGACGCTGCTGCACGGTGAGACGCTCGACTTCGACGGCGAGTTCTGGAAGCTGAAGCTGGATCCGCCGCGGATCGGCACGGTCTCGGGCGAGGCGCCTCCGTTTTACTTCGGAGGCTTGTCTCCGGATGCGCGGGAGGCGGCGGCCGAGGGCTCGGACGTGTTCCTGATGTGGCCGGACAAGGCGGAGGCCGTGCAGGCGCTGATCGCCGACATGAAGGAGCGCGCGGCCAAGCGTGGACGGACGCTCCGCTTCGGCTATCGTGCGCACGTGATTGTGCGGGACACGGAGGCCGAGGCGCGCGCGGCGGCCGATCGCCTGCTCTCGAAGCTGGATGCGGCCGAGGGCGCGGCGATTCGGGCAAAGTCGCTCGATACAAGTTCGGCGGGCGTGGCGGCGCAGGCTGCGCTGCGGGAGAACGCGGCGGAGGATGGCTACGCGGAAGCCAATCTTTGGACCGGCGTGGGACGTGCCCGGTCTGGGTGCGGCGCGGCGATCGTCGGCGACCCGGACCAGGTGCTCGCGAAGCTCAGGAGTTACCAGGCGATGGGGATCGAGGCATTTATTCTTTCCGGGTACCCGCACGCGGCGGAGGCGGACCTGTTTGCGCGACATGTGCTGCCGCGGCTTGAGCACGGCCCGCTCGGCCGCGCGTAAAGGTGTTTCGAGGAGGAAGTATGCCGGACGCAAACGCGCCGCTGGTGGTTGGGATCGGCGGTACGACGGTTGCGGGCTCGTCGACCGAACGGGCCTTGAAGATCGCGCTCGAGGCTGCCGCACAGGCCGGCCTGCGCACGCGCATCTTCGGCGGCGACGTGCTGGCGCGGCTGCCTCTGTATACGCCCCATCTGCACGACCGCACAGCGGAGGAGCACGACTTTGTGGCCGCAGTCCGCGAGGCCTCGGGCATCATCTTCGCCAGCCCCGGGTACCATGGCAGCGTCTCCGGCCTGGTCAAGAATGCGATCGACCTGATCGAGGAGACAGCGAAGGACCCGCGGCCGTACCTCGACGACCTTCCCGTCGGGCTGATCGCCACGGCCTACGGCTGGCAGGCGACCGGAAGCACGGTGGCGGCACTGCGTTCGATCGTGCACTCCTTGCGCGGGTGGCCGACGCCGTACGCGGCCGCGGTGAACAGCTCGGTGTCGAAGTTTGACGCGGAGGGCGGCTGCACCGATGCCGCGGTCGCGGGGCAGTTGGCGCTGGTCGGTAAGCAGGTTGCGCGCGCGGTACACCAGAAGATTGTTGGGTGAGTATGTTGAACGTGGACGCGGTGGAAGGCGGCTTCGATCTCCACCTGAACGGCAGGTTGATTGTGCGTCACCGGCCCGCGGCTCCGGCGTTTTTTTTGGGCAGCGGGAGGCCGGACATCCAGATGAACCGCGGCAACTTTGCCCTTGCCGACCGGCTGGACGAGCGGCTCGCCTTGCGTGGGGCGCTGGTTTCCGCGGCGGAGATTGGGCTTTCCGCGGCGCCCGGCCTGCCGGTGCTGCTGACGCTGCGGGTGGAGGGCGACCAGCTGCACCTGGCCTGCGCCGATCCTGCCTTCAATCGCTTCTGGATGCGTGTGGGGTCGGAGCCGGGTGAGCGGCTGTGGGGCGGCGGTGAGCAGATGTCGTACTTCAACCTGGCGGGGCGGAGGTTCCCTCTGTGGACGTCCGAGCCAGGAGTGGGGCGCGACAAGTCGACGCTGCTGACGTGGGAGGCGGACCGGCTGGGCAACGCGGGCGGGGACTACTGGAACACAAGCTATCCGCAGCCGACGTATCTCTCGTCGCGGCACTATGCCTTGCATGTCGAAACAACGGCTTACACCTGCTTCGATTTTCGCGAACCGGGATTCCATGAGATCGAGGCGTGGGAGGTGCCGGCGCGTGTGGAGATGTTTGGGGCGGAGCGCTTCGCCGGGCTAGTGACCAAGCTTTCGACGCGCTTCGGACGGCCTTCGCGGCTGCCGGATTGGGTGTTTTCGGGTGCGATTCTGGGTTTGAAGAATGGGCTGAACAGCTTTGCGCGAATGGAGGCTATGCTCGCGGCCGGAGCCGCCGTGACCGGGCTGTGGTGCGAAGACTGGGCCGGAGTGCGGCTGACCGGCTTCGGCAAACGGCTGTTCTGGGATTGGAAGGCGAACGAAGGCCGGTACCCGGGGCTGCGGGAAAAGATTGCGGAGCTGGCTGGCCGGGGGATACGTTTTCTCGCCTACGTGAATCCCTACCTGGCGGTCGATGGTTCGCTCTTCGGCGAAGCGGCGGCGGCCGGGTATCTGGCGCGGCGCATGGAGGCCGATTCCAGGGCTCCGTACCTCATCGACTTCGGGGAGTTCGAGGCCGGGGTGCTGGACTTTACGCTGCCGGCGGCGGCGGAGTGGTTTGCCGAGCGGGTGATCGGGCAGGAGATGCTCGACCTGGGCGTGGCGGGATGGATGGCGGACTTCGGCGAATACCTGCCGATCGATGTGCGGCTGGCCGACGGGACGGATGGCTTGCTGGCGCACAACGCCTGGCCGACGCTGTGGGCAGAGGTGAATGCGCGGGCGGTTGCGTCGCGCGGCCGCACCGGAGACGTGGTGTTTTTTATGCGGGCCGGGTTCACAGGTGCGAGCCGCTTCTGCCCGCTGCTGTGGGCGGGGGATCAGTCAGTGGACTTTTCGCGGCATGACGGCATCGGCACGGTGATTTGCGCGGCGCTCTCATCGGGGCTGCTGGGCAATGCATACCACCACAGCGACCTGGGCGGCTATACGAGCCTGTTCGGCAACGTGCGCACGCCGGAGCTGATGATGCGTTGGTGCGAGCTGTGTGCGTTTAGCCCGGTGATGCGCAGCCACGAGGGCAATCGGCCGGAGGAGAACCTGCAGCTGGACGGCGACCCGGAGGTGCTGGCGCACTTCGTCCGGATGAGCCGCATCCACGCCGCGCTGGCGCCGTACGTGGCCGCGCTCTGCGACGAGGCAGAGGCGACGGGCCTGCCGCTGCAGCGTCCTCTCTTTCTCGACTATGAGGAGGACTCGGGCTGCTGGGGAGTTGAAACCCAGTACGCGTATGGGCGCGATCTGGTGGTGGCTCCGGTGATTGAGGCGCACGCGCGGGTGTGGCCGGTGTACCTGCCGGCGGGGGTGCGCTGGGTGCATCTTTGGACTGGAGCGCAGTCTTCCGGTGGTGCGGTGGTGACGGTCGACTCCCCGCTGGGTGCGCCGCCGGTGTTCTATCGCGAGGACAGCGAGCATGCAGCTTTGTTTGCGGGGATCAGGGGGAGTTTTCCGGTTTAGCGCTTGCAATGGAAATCCTGTGAGATTTCAGTGGGTTGTAGACCCAGGTCTCAAGGGCGAGACCTGGGGCACCCGGGGGTGTGGTTGTCCTAGAACAGGATCTTGGCTCCGAACTGGAAGACGCGCGGGCCGATGTTGGCGCTGGTGTTGCTGACCACGTTGTTGATGACGCCCAGGGTCGCAGGCGTGGAAACGGTCGAGTTGGGGTTGGCGAAGTTGGGGTGGTTGAAGAGGTTGAAGGCTTCTGCGCGGAACTGGCCGTGGATGCGGCTTTCGGTGAAGAAGTCCTTGAAGACCGACGCGTCCACGTCTTCATAGCCGGGGCCGCGCAGGCGGTTGCGGCCCGAGTTGCCATAGGTGCCAAGCGCCGCGGGAGCGAAGGCGGCCGGGTTGAAGTATTCGGTGAGTCGATTGGCTCCGGCGGGACGCGTTGGGCTGACCCCAGGGACGACATCGGCGTAGTCGTTGCCGACGCCCGAGAGCGAGCGATCCGTGCCGCTGAGAACGGTAAACGGAAAGCCGGTGTAGAGGTTCGAGATTAGGTTGGCCTGGTAGCCGTTGAGCAGCGCCGAGGCGACGCGGCCGCCGGTGTACCGCGGCGTGATGTAGTTGAAGGCCGAGTTGAAGCGGATCTTCTGGTCGTAGTCGGACGGGCCTCGGGAAGAGTTGGTGTTGAGCGGGTTGGGCGGTCCGGGGTTCAGCTCGGTCGCGTCAGAGCCGTTGTCGATCGACTTCGACCAGGTGATGTTTGAGAGCAGGGTGAGGCCCTTGGCGACGCGCCGGGTGACGTTGAGTTGCAGCGCGTTGTAGATGGCGTACTCGTAAGAGTCGATGAGGGTGACCTGGCCGAGGCCGGGGTAGAGCCGGCGGGCGTTCTCGTTGGCGACGGTCGAGACGACACCCGCGACGGGAAGTGCGGGGTTGAGCTGGCGCAGGCTTATGATGTGGACACCGTGATTGCCGACATAGGCTAGCGACATGGCGATGCCACCGGGAAGCTGCTGCTCGACGGTGAGATTGTAATCCTGGGTATAGCCGACCTTCGCAGCCGGGTTGAGCACGCCGCCCGCAAATGGAAGCTGGAAGGTATAGGTGGAGAACTGCGCGGACGTGAGGTGGGCACGCGGGAAGGGGTCGCCTCCCGGGTAGCCGGCGTAGATGTTGTCCCAGGAGGACGGATTGTTGATCTGCAGGTACAGGTCGACGGGTTGCGAGGCGTCGGTGCGCTGGTAGAGCAGGCCCTCGGGGAAGCCGTAGAACAGGCCGTACGCGCCGCGCACGACCGTCTTGCCTGCGCCCGCGACGTTATAAGCGAAGCCGATGCGGGGAGCGAAGTCCTTGTAGTTGTTGTGGAAGATGGAGGGTGAGACGCCGGGGTCTCCGTTGAAGACGAGGCCGAGCGGCGCGCCGGGAGCGACCGTGGAATGCTGGCCGGCGGTGAAGCCGACCAGGGTTTGGTTGTCGTCGACGGGCGGCAGCCACGGATCCCAGCGCAGGCCGGCGTTGATGGTCAGGTCTCGGGTGAGCTTCCAGTCGTCCTGCAGGTAGAGCCCGACGCGGTTCTCGCGCAGGTAGAATTTGCGACCGTTGTCCTGGAAGAAGGTGGAATCGAGGCCGAGATAGAAGTCGGCGGCGGCGTTGCCGGTGCGCTGGCCGTTGAAGGTGTTGTCGCCCGGGGTATAGGAGAAGTCGGTGGCGTCGATGCGGGTGCGCTCGTACGTGGCGCCCAAGCTAAGCGAGTGGGCACGGACGATTTTGACCGCCTGGGCCTTGAACTCGAAGGAGGTGGGGTCCTGGGTGAGCGCGCCGCCCGAAAAAATATTCACGTAGCCGGAGATGTTGGAGCGGATGCCGGTAAACACGGGAATGTTTGTTGTCCCAAAGGGCAGGTTGGCCCCGAGCGTCTGCAAATTCTGCAGGCCGGGCGAGACCGGAACCTGGGTGCGCGCGAAACGTCCGGCGCTCGCAAAGAAGGTTCCGGTAAGCGTGTTTGAGAAGACCTGGGTGTCCGACAGCGTGAGGCTCTGGTTGCGGAAGTTGTTGGCGGCGAAGAAGCCGAGCGGAGCCGCGAAGGCGCGCTGGAAGTTGTCCTGGTTGTAAAAGTAACGCGCGCTGAACTGATTGCTTCCGGTAACGCGATGGTCAATCTTGATGAGGTATTGGGTGTTGTCGATGTTGGCGTTCGGCTGCGTAACGTAGGTGCCGGTGACCGGGTTGTAGCCGGGATTGGTGTAGAGCGGCGTGATGAAGACATTCGCCACGGCCTTCGACAAGGGGTTGATCGCCTGGGTGATTCTGTTGCCGGCATAAGGGACCAGGGTCACGGGGTCGTGAATGATCGTGGAGATGCCGGAGAAGTCGCCGTTCAGCTCAGCCTGCGTGGGCAGGACGACGGTCGAGGAATTGGGCGACGAGCGGCGCTGCTCGTCCTCAGCCGAGAAGAAGAAGAACGTCTTATCGCGGCCGTTGTAGAGGTGCGGAATGACGATCGGTCCGCCTGCCGTGCCTCCGAACTGATTTTGCTTGAAGGGCAGGATGGTCTGCGGCGCGCGGTTGAAGTAGCTGCGTGCATCGAGCACGGTGTTGCGCAGAAACTCAAAGGCCGCGCCGTGAATCTGGTTGGTGCCGGAGCGCGTGGTGAGCTGGACGAGCGCTCCGGCACCGCCATATTCGGCGGAAAAGTTGGCAGCCTGAATGGTGAACTCGCGCAACGCGTCCGGGTCGGGCAGGATGGGCACGGAGTCGAAGAAGCGGTTGACATACAGCGCGCCGTCAAGCTGGTAGTTGTTCTGCGTCGGGCGCAGGCCATTGACGGTCAGCCCGACGTTATCCTGCTGGCCGCTCTCGGTGCCGACGGTGGTGAGCGCGGCCCCGGGCGTCAGCGTGGTCAGCTGCAGCGGGTTGCGGCTGTTGATGGGCAGGTCCTGCACCTGCTTCTCGTCGACCGTGGTCGAGACCTCGGACGACGCAGTCTTGATCTCCTGCGTATCCGCGCTCACCTCGATGGTCTCGGTCTGGGTGCCGACCGAGAGGGTGATCTCGAGGCCGAGCGTTTGGCCGGTGAGGAGCTCCGTAGCGCTGCGACTCTGCGTCTGGAAACCGCTCTTGGCGATGGTGATGCTGTAAGCTCCGGCCGGCAGGTCGGGAAAGACGAAGACACCGGCGTCGTTCGACTGCTGGGTGCGGGTCAGGCCGGTGGCAGGGCTGGTGATGGTCACGGCCGCGTTCGGGAGAGACGCTCCGGTGTTATCCGCCACGCTGCCGCGGATGCTTCCGGTGGATTGTGCGTGAAGCAGGCCGGCGGCCGGCAGCAGGACGATGGCGGCAAGAAGCTGCCTGGGGCGAGCAAAGAACATGATTTCTCCTCAAGGGAAGCAGCCGGCAGCGAACGCTGGTTCGCCGGCTTCGGAAGCTAGATCGTGCGAGATGCACTCAATCACGACGACACGAATGAACAGGAGTTCGCGCGCGACCGACTAGGCTTTACGGACGCCGCGGATTATAGGGAGGCGCAACATCGCCGGTCAATCGCACGCCGAGCCGAGCCAGGCCTGGAAGGCTCAGGCCGTGACAGAGCCTGCTCGCTATGACACACTGCGGGCGGAGGCAAAACGTGATCTCGGTCAGCACTCAACGCGTAGCTCTTCGCCTCAACCTATGGCTGCTGCTCATAGTACTGCCTCTCAGCCGTCCAGGCCAACTGAAAGCGCAAAGCACTCAGCCCTCGACAGCACTCGTGCCGCTGGTTCCCGCGCCTGCCGCGAGCCCCATCGTTCACCCTGACGACAGCGTCACCTTCGATCTGCTCATGCCCCATGCCGAGCATGTGGAACTGCACGTCGAGGGCTTCGCCAAGCCGTTTGTGATGGAGCGAAGTGCCGCTTCAGCCGAGCCCGGCCACTGGACGTACACCGTTCCGCCGCTGGCGGCGGAGTACTACAGCTACTCGTTCCTGGTCGACGGCACCAATGTCGTCGACCCGCATGACGTCACGGTCAAGACGAGTGCCTTCCGGGTAGAGTCCTTGTTTCTGGTGCCGGGTCATCCTCCCGCGCCATGGGAGGTCACGGACGTTCCGCACGGCGTCGTCAGCCACCACCAGTACACGTCGCCCATCGTCAAGCGCGTGGGCAGCTACTTCGTCTACACGCCGCCGGGCTACGATCCAAGGGCGAAGAAGCAGTATCCCGTGCTGTATCTGCTGCATGGATATAGCGACGAGGACGACGCCTGGACCTCCATGGCCAAGGCAAACCTTATCCTCGACAACCTGATCGCCGAGGGCAAGGCGCGGCCGATGATCGTTGTGATGCCGCTGGGCTACGGCGACATGGACATGATCAAGCGAGGCTGGGTCGCGTGGCAGGACAAGGACCTGGTCGTCCGCAACTTCCGGCTCTTCGGCGAGGCGCTCTACCAGGAGATCATGCCGCGCGTGAACGCCGAGTACCCCATCCTGCCGAAACGCGAAGACCATGCGATCGCCGGGCTTTCGATGGGAGGCGCGGAGACGCTGCTCGTCGGCCTGAACCACACCCAGGACTTCGCCTGGATCGGCGCGTTCAGCGCGGGAGGCATCGGCTCGACGGGCTTCCCGACTCTGTTCCCTGCGATCACCCCGCAGTCTGTGCCGAAGATCAACGCGGGGATGCGGCTGCTTTGGATCTCGGTTGGCACTGAAGACGGCCTGCTCGAACCGAACCGGGCCTTCATCGCCTGGCTGCGCGAGCAGGGGATCCAGCCGAAAGCCATCGAGACGCCGGGCATGCACGCCTGGATGGTGTGGCGGGACAACCTGGTGCACTTCGCGCCGCTGTTGTTCCAGCAGAAGCCGTAGGGCGGAACAGGTCCGGGCCGATGCCAACGACACGGATGTTTGTTCTGCGTCTGGGCGCATCTCGGACTGAAGTTGTCGTATATTCAAAGAGGCGCAAGCTTCTTCCCTCCTGGCCGAGGTGACGGGCTTTTCGCGAATACACAATCGCATCGGCTGCGAGCTCTTCGTCACGATCAGGGGTGGAGTCGAGCTTGTCACGGGGTCCCATGCGTTCAGGTTTACGCAGCTGCTTGCGTAGCTTTTCTTTCGTCTTAGCAGCTACCCTTGCGCGTGCTTCAGCGCAGAAGCCCGGAACCCGAATCGAACCGGGCAAGGTCGTCGACCCATCCGGAGCCGCCGTGCCGCATGCGCATCTTCGGCTCGACGTTGCGGGCGGAAGCAGCCTGGCGTTTGAGTCAGATGCAGCCGGCGCCTTCCATGTAGCGCTGCCGGAGGCCGGCCCGTGCAGCCTGACGGTGGAGGCTCCCGGCTTCGATCCGTCCACGGTGGCTGTGGCGGCCGGCAACCTGCCCTCGCTTCTGGTGATCTCGCTGCAACTGGCCGGGCGGGTCGAGAGCGTGGACGTCGAAGGAGCCGGCGGCAGCACGCTCGAGCCCACCGAGACGCAGCTGGGCGGAACTCTGGCCCAGGAGCAACTGGCGGCAATTCCGCTCAATGGCCGCAGCTTTACCGATCTGCTTGCGCTCAGCCCGGGCGTGGTGCCGATCAGCTCCACGCAGCCGAACGCCGTAGTGATGAGCGGCGTCGCGAGCACACCGCCGTCGGGCGACCTCGACATCGGCGCGCTCTCGGTGAGCGGCCAGCGCGAGACCTCGAACGCCTTCCGGGTCAATGGGTCAAACGTGCAGGAGGACGTCAACATGGGCATCGCGGTGGTGCCGACGCTCGATTCGGTGGCGGATCTTGAGGTGCTGACGAGCAGCTTCGACGCGAAGCTTGGCAACCAGAGTGGAGGCCAGATCCAGGTCGAAACGCGTAGCGGCGGGACGCGACTGCATGGCAGCGGGTACGACTACTTCCGCAATACGGCGCTCGATGCACGCAACTACTTCTCGCTCGTCCGCGCGCCGTTTCACCAGAACCAGTTCGGCGGAACCTTTGGCGGGCCGGTTCCGCATGCGGCCAAGCTCTTTTTCTTTGCCGACTACCAGGGCACGCGGCAGACGCAGGGCATCGACACCGGCCTGATCGCGGTGCCGTCGCTGGCCGACCGCACGGGCGACCTGTCCGACCAGGCCGCCTCGCTTACCGGCACAGTCAGCGGCGGATCGTTCGCGCAGCTGCTGAGCGGCCGGCTTGGGTATGCCGTCCAGCAGGGCGAGCCGTACTACACGGCCGGCTGCACGGCGGCGACCTGCGTCTTTCCTGGCGGCGTGATCCCGCAAGCGGCGTTCTCCGCCCCGGCGCGGCATCTGCTGGCGTACATTCCGCAGCCCAACCAGGGCAGCGCGACGTTTTCGACTTCCAGCTATGCGCAAAAGGTGCAGGACGACAAAGGGGCCATCCGGCTCGACCGGGCGACACCTCTCGGAACCCTGACCGGCTACTACTTCCTGGACGACTACACGCTGCTGAATCCTTATCCAACCGGCCAGGGTGGCGCGACCGTGCCGGGCTTCAACGCGCTGAACAATGGCCGCGCGCAGCTCTACACGGTCAACCTCGTGACCACCTTTGGGGCGAACGCGACCAACCAGGCGCACGTCAGCTATCTGCGCAACGCCGCTTCGGTCGGCCAGCCGCGGGATGGCATCGGCGTCTCGCTGGCCTCGCAGGGCTTCGTCACCGGCCAGACTACGTCCGGCATCGTGCCTCTGCTGCCGCAGATTGAGGGCATCGAAAACGTCATCTTCAACAGCTTCACGCTCGGCACCGACGTTACCAGCCTCTTCCAGGCGGAGAACACCTTCGAGGTTGCGGACGACTTCAGCCGCACCCTCCGCGAGCACACCCTCTCCTTTGGAGCGACCTTCCACGACGACCAGATCAACACCCATCCGACTGTCTACGACAACGGCAGCTTTTCCTTTACGGGCAGCGAAACCGGCTCCGACTTCGCCGACTTCCTAATTGGCATTGACTCCAGCTACACCCAGGGCGAGGGGCAGAACTTCTACAATCGCAACCACTACGCCGGGGTGTACGCACAGGATAGCTGGCGCGCCACGCCGCGGCTGACGCTGAACTACGGCCTGCGCTGGGACGTGCTGCCGCCGTGGTCCGAGAAGTTCAATCAGCTGCTGACGCTTGATCCGAACGAGCAGTCGGTCGTCTTCCCAAACGCGCCCAAGGGCATTCTCTTTCCGGGCGATCCGGGCGTGCCGAAGACGCTCGCCCCGACGCGCTACAGTAACTTCGCCCCCCGGTTTGCGGCGTCGTGGGCTCCCTCGTTCGGCTCCGCGGGTGCGCTCGGGCGCATCTTCGGCGGCCCGGGCGAGACGGTGCTCCGGGGAGGGTTCGGCCTCTACTACACGGCGTTCGAGGGGCTGTCGGCCGCCATCATGAGCGGCAACCCGCCCTATGGCGTCAGCCTGACCAGCGCCGCGCCGACGCTCTTTGACCAGCCCTTCGTCACCGCCGCGACCGGGGTCAGCGTGGGCCAGCGCTTCCCGCTCGAGCCGGTCGCCTTTGGAGCTTCGCCCGCGCATCCGAATACGTCGGTCAATTGGGAGAACTTTGAGCCGATCACCGGCATTCCGGCCTTCGACAAGAATGACGTTACGCCGTACACCGAGAACTTCAGCTTCACGCTCGACCGGCAGCTCGGCGCGAAGACCGTCTTCACGGCCAGCTACGTGGGAACCCAGGCGCACCACCTGCTGGTGATCCAGGAGGTCAATCCAGGCGATCCAGCCGCGTGCCTGGCGCTCAGCACCCCGGCCAGCGTCGCGCCCGGCTCGGCCACCTGCGGCCCCTTCGGCGAAAGCAGCACCTACGTCACCGCGGCCGGCCAGACCGTCCAGGGGACACGGACCGCCTACAACTCAGCCTTCGGCAGCGTCAATCTGCAACGCACCATCGCCAACTCGCACGACAACGCGCTTGAGCTCAGCCTGCGCCACTCGACCCGGCCACTCTTCGTTCAACTCGCCTACACCTGGAGCAGGTCGATCGACCAGTCCTCCTCGCTCGCCGAGGCAGTTTACCCGGGCAACGCCGGCGCCAGCCGCGCCCTCTCCGCCTTCGACCTGACGCACAACTTCGTGGCCAGTTATCGCTACACGTTGCCTGTCGCCCGCCTGCTGCGGCAGGGTCTGCTGCGGCAGCAGGCGGCGCTGACCGCAGGCTGGCAGCTCTCCGGCATTACGCGCTTCAGCACCGGCTTTCCGGTGACGCTCGTGAACAACAACGATACTTCCCTGCTGGGCACGCAGCCGAACGGCATCAACAACAACGGCGTGGACGAGCCGGAGTATCTGGGCGGCAGTCTGCGGCTGAATCATCGGCCGGAAGCCGGACCGGCGTTCGATGCGAGTCAGCTTCCTCTCCCCGCGCTGGGAACGCTGGGCAAGGCGCGGCGGCGCTTCTTCTATGGGCCGGGAGCGGACAATACCGACCTGACCCTGGGCAAGACGACGCCGGTTCGCGACTGGGCAAGCGTCGAGCTACGCGTCGAGGCGTTCAACGTCTTCAACCATGGACAGTTCTTCGGGCCCGCGGCGGTCAGCGGCAACATCTCAGCCACCAACTTCGGCCAGATCCAAAGCTCCAGCCCGCCCCGGCTGCTGCAGCTTGCGGCGCGTGTGTCGTTTTGATCCACGCATTCAACACGTCATGCGAGTCGTCCAGTTCCCGCCCGCATCTCAAGCTGCAGGGGTAGACTGATCTCCATGCAGGTGGGCGCGACAGGGTTCCGGATGAGTGGTCTTTGCAGGACCTGGATGAGCTTGCTCGCCGTTCTGCTGCTCTCCTTTGGGTCTGCCTCCTCGGCCTGCGAGCTGCAATGCAATCTGGCCCAGGACAGCCCGTGTTGTGCTCCGGGCGCTTATCAGAGGTCGATG
>CAXTQE010000004.1:51053-61624 GCA_964246225.1 uncultured Acidobacteriaceae bacterium
ATGGACGCAATGCCCTGCATGGCGCAGCGGTCAGGCTCGGCAGCGACTCTCCATCTGACGCAAGCCGGAACTTGTTCGCACTCGGTCTGCGCGGTCATCCCGGCCCTCGCGGGAGAACGCAACCCGATTCTCGCACCACCCGCACTCGGCCCCCACGCCGTCCTCAACACCGTATCGCTCTTCGTTCCCAGTGGGGTGCAGTCCCCGGCCTACGTGCGTGGGCCTCCGCCGATCCGAATCGCCTCGCCCGTCGCGCTGCACATCCTCGTCCGCGTCTAGCCACACGCTCTTCCCCTCCGACACCTGTCTGTGTCGCTCGGGCTGAAGTGCGTCGCCTTGGCTTCCTTCCGCTTAACAGGCCCGCTCCGCCCCCGCGACTCCCCCTCATTCGAAACCCTCATCCGGGAGTTTGTTACATGGCGAACCGCCGTTCTTTTCTGCAAAGTACCCTTGGTCTTGGTGCGGCCTTGATGGCCCGCAACGCCGCCGCTGCCTCCACGTCCTCCTCCAATCCGCTGCCCCAGGTCGCCGCGCGCGGAGGCTACGCCGGCATCAGCAGCGGATCGCTCTCGAAGGTCGATACCCACGGCGGGCCCGTGACCAACACTTCGGTCGTGACCACGGACGTCGGCGACCTGCCGTTTGAGATGGATGGCGACACCAAGGTCTTCCGCCTCACCGCGCAGGTCTTCCAGCGGCAGATCGCGCCGAATAAGACGATCGATCTCTGGGGCTACAACGGCTCAGCTCCCGGGCCGACCATCCAGGTTACACAAGGCGATAAGGTCCGGGTGATCTTCAAAAACGAGCTGCCAGAGCCGACCTCCATGCACTGGCATGGCTTTGAGGACCTGATCGGCACCGACGGCATGCCCGGCATCAGTCAGGAGCCGGTGCGTCCGGGCGAGAGCTTTACTTACAACTTCGTCATTCGCCAGGAAGGAACTTTCTTCTACCACTCGCACATGGCCATGCAGGAGCTTGCCGGCATGCTGGGGGCCTTTGTCATGCATCCGCGCACGCCCTACCGGCCGCACTGCGAGAAGGACTTCGTCATCCACCTGCAGGAGTACGCCGTGCTGCCGAACGCGACCACGCCGAACACTCAGATGATGGAGTTCAACTGGCTTCTGCTCAACGGCAAGGCCGGCCCATCGTCGACGCCCTTGATTGTGCGCCAGGGCGAGCGTGTGCGTATTCGCTTCGTCAACCTCGGCATGGACCACCACCCGATGCACCTGCACGGACACACCTTTTACGTCACCGGAACGGAGGGTGGCCGCATTCCGGAGACGGCGTGGTGGCCGGGAAATACGGTGCTGGTCGGTGTGGCGCAGAGCCGTACGATTGAGTTTGTCGCGGACAATCCCGGCGACTGGATGCTGCACTGCCATCTGCCGCACCACATGATGAACCAGATGTCGTCGCAGGCCGGCCCCATGACACGCATGGCCGGCTTTCCCGGAGGCAAGGGTTTGCGCGGCGACGACAGCCACGGCCGCATCACGCCGCGTGGCACCGACGGCGATGCCATGCAGAGCATGGACATGGGCGGAGGCAAGCCCATGATGATGCCGATGTCGATGGCGCCCGCGAACGCCGCGTCCGATCCGGCGATTCCCTCCTCCGCGCTGGGCGGCGGCTTGCAGGCCTCCGCGCCCGATGGTCCGCTCGCCAACACGCAGCTCGACGCCGGCATGATGGGTATGCGCGGCGAGCAAAACAGCAAGCAGCCGAAGCTCAGCCCGCTGCAGCAGCGCAATTTGGACGCCTTCGACATGGGCGACCAAAGCATGATGGTGCAGCAGAGCGAGACCTCGCCGAACGCCAACAACGTCCCCAACTTCCCGCAGGATGCCTACATGGAAGGCCCCATGATGAACATGGAGCGGCTGGTCGAGAAGCCCGAGAACCTCGGCTTGCGGCCCAACTGGAGCCGCTTCATGCAAGGCATGATGACCTTTGTGCGCGTGCTTCCTCCCGAGCAGTACGACCAGGTCGTCGCCGCCATGCGCGAGGCGAAGCGCCCGGGAGATCCGTACGCCTCGCTCTACCTTGCGCAGGCGAAGCAGGCGGTCTCCTGATGACGAATTCTCCTAAACTACTTGCTTTCCTTCGTCATTCTGACGAAGCTAGAGGCCCCGTATTTTCTACGGGCTGGCACAACTCCCTCAGGAGACCCGTCCTCGCCCTCAGCCTTACCTTCGTCGCCGGCAGCCTGCCCGCGCAGCAATCCATGCCTAACATGCCCATGCCCGGCATGAAGATGAACCCGCCACCTGCAAAGTCGCAGCAGCCCACGCTGGCTCCCAAGCCGAACCACACCCCGAACCCTCCCGATCCTATGCCCCGCGACTTGAAGAGCATGGGCCAGGACCGCGGCGATGCGAAGGCCAAAGCTGCGGCCGCCAGCATCGAGCAGTCCGTCCAGCAGCAGGCCGGTCAGCCCGCCGGCCCACCTGTGCCTACCAGCGATACCCAGTCGCTGAAGCTGCCCATCCAGGAGTTGCAGGAGCCTGAAGCGGTCGGCTTCGAGACCGGCACGGACCTGCCCGCGCCGGAGCTCCTGCGCGCCGTCGTGAGCCGCGAGCCCTTGACGGTCGAGAGCTTCCTCGCGCTGGCCGACAAGACCAACCCGGCGCTTGCCCAGGCCCAGCGCACAGTGGACCGCTCGCGGCAGCAGGCGCGCCAAGCCGGGCTGCCACCTGACCCGATCGTCGGCTACTCTGGCGATCACATTCGCGGAGGCGAATACCACGGCGGCGAGGAGGGCGCGTTCTTCTCGCAGGAGTTCGTGCTTGGCCGCAAGCTCGCGCTACGCCGCGACCTCTACCGGGCCGAGGGACGCTCGAACGAGCTGGCCGTCGACATCCAGCGTGCCCGCGTGCACAACGATGTGGGCCGTGCCTTCTTTGACGCGCTCGCCGCACAGCAGTCCGTGGCGGTGAACGACCGGTTGCTCAAGGTGGCGCTCGACGCTGAGACGAACGCGCATGAGCTCGAGCGGGTCGGCCAGGCCGATGCCTCCGACGTGCTGATGGCCGAGATCGCGGCGGAGCAGGCCAAGGTCGAGTTCGTCAACGCGCAGCGTACGTTCCTCGCCGCCTCCTCCCAGCTCGCCACGTCCGCGGGCCAAACGGCGCTCGAACCGCATCCCCTGACCGGCGAACTGGTCTCACCGCCGGAGCTCGACGCCGACGGGATTGTCCTGACCGACGCCGAGCAGAGCCCCACCGTCAAGCAGGCGCAGGCCAACGTCGCCCTTGCCGAGGCGCGCCTGAAGTCCGCCCAACGCGAAAAGGTGCCCAACCTGAACGTGAAGGCAGGCGAGTGGTACTCGGGCGAGGTGCTTGGCGCAACCAACCTCAAGGCAGGCCCGGAGAGCTTCGTTGAAGCCGGTGTGCAGCTCCCGCTCTGGAATCGTAACCAGGGAAACATCGAAGCGGCTCGCGTGGAGCTCGAGCGCGCCCGGCAGGACGTGACCCGCAACCAGCTGCTGACCCGCAGCCGCGCCGAGCCGCTGGCCCAGCAGTATCAGACGGCTCGCTACACCGCCGAAAAATACCGCACGGAGATGCTTCCCCGGGCGCGCCGCGCGTACCAGCTGGAGGTGCTGAAATATCAGCAGATGGCCGAGACGTACCCGCACGTGCTCACGGTTCAGCGCCTGCTCTTCACGCTGCAGCTGAGTTACGTGCAGGCGCTCAACCAGGCCTGGCAGGCCGCGATCGCGCTCGAGAACTACACGCTGATGAACGCGCTCGACGAGCCGATGAGCGTCGGCTCGGACTCGACCAGCATCAATCTTCCTACAGCGCCCGGCGGGGGCAACTGAGAGGAGCGACGGATGAGCGAGGCGACAGTGGTAAGCGAGGCGGTGCTCGACCCGGTCTGCGGCATGAAGGTCGATCCGGCGAAAGCAGCCGCGCAAGTCGAGCACGATGGAGTCTCGTACTTCTTTTGCGGGAAGGGCTGCGCCGCCAAGTTCCAGGCTGATGCAGAGAAGTTCCTGGCTCCGAAGCCCGTTGCGCCCGCTGCGCCGCCGACCCAGGCCGAGCAGCAGGCCGAGTACATCTGCCCCATGGATCCCGAGGTCCACCAGCTTGGCCCGGGAGCCTGCCCCAAGTGCGGCATGGCGCTCGAGCCGCGCGAAAGCACGGGCGAAGAAGACACGTCGGAGCTCGACAGCATGACGCGGCGTCTATGGATCAGCGTTGCGCTGGCCGTTCCGCTTCTGGCACTGATGTTCCTGCCGCTGGCACACTTCGGCTCCGGCCGCGCGCTGCCCTGGGTTGAGTTCGCCCTGGCGACGCCGGTCGTCCTCTGGTGCGGCTGGCCGTTTTTCGTCCGCGGCTGGCAGTCCATCACCAACCGCAGCTTGAACATGTTCACGCTGATCGCGCTGGGGACGGGAGCGGCCTACGGGTATAGCGTCGCCGCGACCATCGCCCCCGGGCTGTTTCCCGCGTCCGTCCGCGCCGCGGAGGCATCGCCCGCGCTCTACTTCGAGCCAGCGGTGGTCATCATCGCGCTGGTACTGCTGGGACAGGTGCTGGAGCTGCGCGCCCGCCGGGCTACCGGAAGTGCCTTGCGTGCGCTGCTCGGTCTGGCTCCAAAGACCGCGCGCCGCCTCGACGCAAAGGGTGGCGAAGCGGACGTGCCGCTGGCCGAGGTGCAGGTGGGCGACCGTCTGCGCGTGCGGCCAGGCGAGAAGGTTCCTGTCGACGGCGTCGTCCTTGAAGGCCAAAGTGCGATCGACGAATCGATGGTTAGCGGCGAATCCATTCCCGTCGAAAAAGACGCCTCCGCCAAGGTCACTGGAGGCACCGTCAACGGCACAGGCTCCTTCGTCATGCGGGCCGAACGCATTGGTGCAGACACTCTGCTCGCGCAGATCGTCTCTATGGTGAGCCAGGCTCAGCGTTCGCGCGCGCCCATCCAGCGGCTCGCGGATCGCGTCGCCTCCTTTTTCGTTCCAGGGGTTCTGCTGGCCTCGGCCATCACCTTCGCCGTCTGGTCGTTCGCGGGCCCGCAGCCGCGCCTGCCGCACGCTCTGGTCAACGCCGTTGCCGTCCTCATCATCGCGTGCCCGTGTGCCCTTGGTCTCGCCACGCCCATGGCCATCCTGGTCGGCACCGGTCGCGGAGCCTCCGCCGGCATCCTGATCCGCAACGCCGAGGCGCTCGAAAACTTCGGCAAGGTGAACACCCTGCTGGTCGATAAGACCGGAACCCTCACCGAGGGCAAACCCACGCTCAATCAGGTTGCCCCCCAGCCCGGCTTCGAGCAGAACGAGCTGCTGCAACTCGTCGCCAGCCTCGAGCGGTCAAGTGAGCATCCACTCGCCTCCGCCATCGTAAAGGAGGCCGAGACCCGGCATCTGAGCCTCACCTCGGTGGCAGACTTTCACTCCTCCGCCGGCAAAGGCGTCAGCGGAACCGTTGCCGGCAGGCACCTCGCATTCGGCAACGCCGAACTCTTCCGCGAGCTCGGCATCGATGCCGAACCTCTTTTGGCCGAGTCGGAAGCTCTGCGGCAACAGGGCCGGACCGTCATGCTGATCGCCGTAGACCGGCAGCCGGCAGGCCTGGTCAGCGTCTCGGACGCCCTCAAACCGTCCACCGCGGAGGCCATTCGCGAGCTGAAGGCAGCCGGGCTGCACATCGTCATGGTTACCGGCGACAACGCCACGACCGCGCAGGCGATCGCCAGCCAGCTAGGCATCGCGTTTGAGGCCGGCGTGCTTCCCCAGGGCAAGGCCGACGTCGTCAAGCGCTACCAACAGCATGGCGCGATCGTGGCCATGGCTGGAGACGGAGTCAACGATGCCCCAGCCCTCGCCCAGGCTGAGGTCGGCATTGCCATGGGCACGGGAACCGACATCGCGATTGAAGCCGGTGGCTTGGTGCTTCTCAGCGGCGACCTGCGCGGACTCCTTCGGGCACGGCGCCTCAGCCAGGCCACCATGCGCAATATCCGTCAAAACCTCTTCTTCGCGTTTGTCTACAACGCTCTCGGCGTGCCGCTTGCCGCCGGCGTGCTCTTCCCGTTTACCGGGCTGCTGCTGAATCCCATGATCGCCGCGGGGGCCATGAGCCTTAGTTCCGTCTCCGTAATCGGCAATGCGCTCAGGCTCCGGAACGCGAAGCTCGAAAGCCTTTAGCCGATCCGGCAGGTCCACAGCCATCAACTTCCCGGCACCCTCCCCTCCACCACGTCCCAGTGGCTCAGCAGGGAGTGCAGCACGGTACTTCCGCACAGCCACGCCGACTCAACCGCCAGGCGCGTCCCAAGGTACGGCGCCGTCACGGATTCGACCGCCGTATGCCCCGGCCGCGGCATCGAGTAGTTGCTTCCCGTTCGCAGCACCATCACTCGCTGCACGTCCGCGCGGCGCATCCTGTCCAGCCGGGTCAGCGCCTCCAGAAAGCCGGAGTCCTCCATCTCCGTCATGACGAAGTTTGCCTTACCGCCGGACCAAAGCTTCACCCAGTCGTTGGCCATCTGTGTCGTAATCGCCCCGTGCCAGTAGAAATCTGCAGCGTAGGTATCCCCCAACAGCACAAACGGCGGCATCTGCGCCTTCGGGTACCCCGTAAAGCCCGCGCGAAAGGTCGCCACCTTGGCATCGTCGCCGAGCTTCAAGTCCTTTGTCTGTGCAAACGCCCACTCCGCCAGTTTTGCGTTTAGCGGATACAGGTCCGACCGCATCGGCGTCCCGGTCGGCAGCGTCGCCGGGTTTGGCTCATGCGAACCTACCGGAAAGAATCCGTAGGGCCAGTCCGCCGGAGCCTCCCGCGGATCGATATACCGCGTCACATCCCCCACCACATATCGCGCCCACGCCGCCGACCCGATCGACGCATCGTTGGGGTCCACCCCGGCGATCCCGTTGATCAGCCAATACGCCTTGGTCAGATCGAAGCGCGGATCGAGCCCCAGCGCCATCGCCGACGCCGTCGCGTTCACGAGCGTCGTCCCGCTCACCATGCCGATCACCGTGTGCTCCGGGTTGGCCCGCAGCGGATGCACGCCGCCCGGAAAATCGATCGTCTCGGTCAGGTGTTCGCGCTCCACCCACAACTGGAACTCGCCCGCCGTGTCGCCTGTGTCCGCCCCAATCTCGAACGTCGTCACAATCACCGCGCGCACCGGCCACGGCTTTCCTTGCGCCGCACAGACGCCCGCCATAAGCCAAATCACCAGAATGGCCATCCCTTGAAGCATGCGCATCCAGCTCTCCTGATCATCGTGCGGATGGAATCAGCCTACCGCACCTGCCAACCCCTCCAGTACACTTGCCCCTGAACCCCAACATCATGCCCCCCTTCCGCGAGAACCTCGAGCGATATTTCGGCTTTGCCCAGCAGCGCACCTCCTGGCGCACCGAAGCGCTCGCCGGCCTCACCACCTTCGTCACCATGGCGTACATCATCTTCGTCAACCCCGCCATCCTGCACCAGACCGGCATGCCTCTCGCCGCTGTCACCATCGCGACGTGCCTCTGCGCCGGCCTCGGCTCCATCCTCATGGGCGCGCTGGCCAACTATCCGCTCGCGCTTGCTCCCGGCATGGGCCTCAACGCCTACTTCACCTACACCGTCGTGCTCGGGCTCCATGTGCCGTGGCAAACCGCTCTCGGTGCCGTCTTCCTCTCCGGACTTCTCTTCCTCCTGCTCACCTTCACCGGTCTCCGCCAGCGCCTGCTCGCCGCTATCCCGCAACAGTTGCACGCCGCGGTCGCTGCAGGCATCGGCCTCTTCTTAGCCTTTATCGGCCTGCGCAACGCAAACTTGATTGTGTCCAATTCTGCAACAGCCGTCACCCTCGGAAACCTGCGCGCACCAGGCCCGGCGCTCGCCCTGTTCGGCATCGTGCTCATCGCCGTGCTGCAGGCCCTGCGCATCCAGGCCGCGATGCTGCTGGGTGTGCTCGGCACCATGCTCCTCGGTATCCTCTGCGGGCAGGTGCACTGGACTCCCACGCCGCTCCATCTCACCGATCTCGGTGCCACCGCCTTCCATCTCGACCTGCGCGGAGCGCTTGGAATTGGTGTCTTTGAGATCATCTTCGTCTTCCTCTTCGTCGACCTCTTCGACAATCTCGGCACGCTGGTGGCTGTCACCGAGCGCGCCGGCCTCCTGCTGCCTCCCGGCCCCGGCCGCTCCGAACCCTCCATCCCGCGCCTCAACCGCATCTTCTTCGCCGACGCAGCTTCGACCATCCTCGGCTCGCTCGCCGGCACCAGCACCGTCACCAGCTACATCGAGTCGGCCTCGGGAGTCGCCGCCGGAGGACGCACCGGCGTCACCGCCATCGTTACCGGCCTGCTCTTCCTCGCTGCCCTCTTTCTCGCCCCGCTGGCCGGCGCCATCCCCGCCTTCGCCACCTCGCCTGCTCTCATCCTGGTCGGCGCCCTGATGCTCGGCGGCATCGGCCGCATCGATTGGGAGGAGCCCCGCATCGCCATCCCCGCCTTTCTCACCATCCTCACCATCCCGCTCACCTACTCGATCGCCACTGGCCTGGGCTTCGGCCTGGTCAGCTACGCGCTGCTTGAACTCTTCACCGGTCGCGGCCAGCGTGCGCACTGGATGCTCTACACCCTGGCGCTACTCTTCGGCCTGGGCTTCTTATATCTTTCCGGCTTTTAGAAACAATACTTTCTCGGTTTTTACGAAAGTTGTGGATGAGGTTCTCGGCAGGTCAGCTTCTGTTCTTGTCCTCCTCGCCCCGGTGTCGCGCTGTTCTGCTTTTCCGATACGCTCTCTCCTTGCGTTTAGAAAGTTCCACAATTCTGCTCACAGTTAAGGAAAGCGAACGATATTGGTAGAGATGATTCGCCACTCTTCCGAGGCCTGTCGTGATCCAAACGAGGGAGTTCGTCGCCCACGTTGGCGGTGGACTCGCGGCCTGATCCCAGCGACGCTGCTTCTCGTCCACGCTGGCGCGCGCGCACAGGGAGGTCCACCCTTCCGCACCGACGACCCGGAGACGCCCGGCAACCAACATTGGGAGATCAACTTCGGCTGGATCGGCGATCGCAATCCTGGAGCCGGCGCGTACCAGGTTCCCGACTTCGATATTAACTACGGACTGGGCGACCGCATCCAGCTCAAGTACGAGATCCCCATTGCCATCGAGGAGACTCGACCCCAGCCTGCAAGCTTCGATGCCTCCGTCCAGCCGGGCCAGGTCATCGGCGGACTGGGAGAAAGTCTGCTCGGTCTCAAGTGGCGCTTTTACGAGCATCATCCCAGCGATCCCTGGGTGAAGAATCGCTTCGGCACGGGTCTCCTCGCGCTGTTTGAACCCTCCAGAGCCGCTCCACCGGAACCTGTGCGAGACTCGGGCGACTCACCCGGTGCAGAGGATGCTGCCGAGCCCGTCGTCAACCTGAGTATCTCGACCTATCCGCAGTTGTTTCTCGATAATCCGACTCGTGCCGTGCCGCGCGGCTTGGTCGCTTCCGGACCGACGTTCTTTCTGCCCCTGGAAGTCAACGCACGGATCGGGCCTCTACGCTTCGATGGCGAGGTGGGCTACAACTTCGGGAACCACGCCGTCCCGCAAAGCTGGGGGCGCGGCCTGCTGGTCGGCCACGAGTTCGGCCCCCGTACCGAAGCCTACCTCGAGCTCTACGATCAGCAGGACGCCAACCGGGTCGCTCCAGGGCAAGGCGTGGGACAGTTCGCCACCGGCACTCCCAAGCAGCGGGAGACCACGCTCGGACTCGGCGGACGGCAGTCACTCAACCCGGCCAAGACGCTCAACCTGCTGCTGATGGCCGGACGAAGCTTTCAAGCCATCGCTGCTTCCAACAACCAGCCAGGTTGGATTGCGTACGTCGGCCTGCAGGTCCTGCTGGGACCGAAGCAGCCCGCGACTGCGCAAGTCGAACAGAAACTCCCCGACGAAAGCAAGCGGAAGTAAACGTGCGCAGCAGCCGCCTCGCAGGTTGGGCCGTCATGTTCAAGCCGAAGCGTTGTGGCCGCCCACCGAAAGGAACTCCCGAGCCACCGCCGCGACCGTTCTTCCTTCCACAAACAATCCGCTGATCACCGCTACCGCATCGGCCCCTGCCGCAAGCACGTTTGCCGCGTTGCCCAGCGTGATGCCTCCGATCGCCAC
Organism: uncultured Acidobacteriaceae bacterium; assembly: GCA_964246225.1. Lineage (GTDB taxonomy): Bacteria > Acidobacteriota > Terriglobia > Terriglobales > Acidobacteriaceae > Edaphobacter. The sequence goes on from CAXTQE010000004.1 coordinate 61,185, forward strand.
CAGCGGCTTTTTTGTCAGCGCCCGCGCCCTCCGAACCCCATCCAGCCCAATCACCGGCTCTGCATCTGCCTTGGTTTCCGTAGCAAACACCGGCCCCACCGCCACGTAGTCGGCATCTGTCTCCTCCGCCTCGCGCACCTGCTCCTCCGTGTGCGTCGACACGCCGACCAGCGCAGCCGCCCCCAACACCCGTCGCACATCCGCAACCGGCAGGTCCCCTTGCCCCACATGCACGCCATCGAAGCCCGCCAGCACTGCCAGATCTGCCCGGTCGTTTATAATCAAACGGCAACCCGACCCTGCAAATACCTCCCGCAACACCGCCGCGCCAGCCAGCACCTCCTGCGGGCTTCCTTGCTTACACCGCCATTGCACGAGCCCCACCCCGGCCCCCCGCAGCTCCTCCGCAAACCTTCGCAGCTCCATCCCCCGCGCCCGCC